>JBJTYJ010000001.1:0-4774 GCA_046082705.1 Actinomycetota bacterium
ATCGCGCGGCACACGCTGTCGTGCGACTCGACACTTCCGAGAACCCAACCACCGCCGTGGTAGTAGACGAGCAGAGGCAGGTTCGGGTCGTCGTTCGGTTTGTACAGGCGCGCCGTGACACCGCCTGCGTCGATGTCGGTCATCTTGTGGATCGGCACCGTCGAGGGCGCCTGCATTGCCGCCCGTGACTCGCGTGCGTTCTGTGGGGTGTCTTCTTCGAACGGCTTGTTGCCGAGACCGGCGACGAAGTCGGTGATGAACTTGGCCTGCGGATGAAGTGGCATGCCGCGAAACCTAGTTCGCCGGCGCGGCCCCTTCGGCTGCCGGTGCGGGTTCGGCCTTCTTCTTCGGCGGCGGTACGCCGACCGACGGTGCCTTGTCGGCCCAGTCGGGCCAGCGGCGGCGGCTGACGATTGACAGCGTGCGGAGCAGCTTCATCGCGACTTCATCCTCTTGCGCCGGACGGGCGACGATGACGCCGTCCTTGATCATGCGGTTGATGACCTCTTCACCAATCTCGGTGCGCACGATGGTGAGTGTCCAGTCGTTGTCCTTGCCGATGCCGCCCGTCGAAATGTCGGCGTGTTCGGCGGCGAAGTCGGGGCAGAGCTTGCAGCCCGTGCGCGTCCACTGGTGGCATTCCTTCAGGTCGATCTCGTGGTACGAGCCGTCCTTCATCCAGATCTGGAAGACGCCCTTGATGTTCATCTTCACCATGTCCTGCTTCTTCAGGCCGTACTTGGCCTCGAAGAGCTCGGGGAAGATCGCATCGTCGAATGTCTTCGAGCACAGCAGGCCGATGTTGAAGAGGAATGGCTTGCTGACCTTGCCCGCCTTGCGGTCCCACATCACGGGCGGGGACGAGGTTTGGCAGCCCATGCCGACGAGCGCGAGACGCGAGAGACCCGCATCCTTCGCATCGCGCAGGGCGAGCGGGTTGGCGCAGTACGTGTAGCGGCTGCCGGCTGTGGCGAGAACCTCTTCTTTCGTACGCACCAATTGGGGGCGGGCCTTCCATGCGTCGTCGTCTTCGACGCCGCTGACGAGGGCACCCTCGATGTAGTCGTTGTCGAGCAACCACGACAGCATCGCGGTGACAAAGCCGCCGTCCTGGCCCTTTTCATGCTGGACGGTGTCGCTGGCGCGGGTGAGGAGAAGTTGGCGCCACACGCCGGCCATCTCATCGGGGTTGCGTACGCGACCGAAGAGGTGCTTGTCGGCGGCCTCTTCCCACTGGCGGAAGCGCGGGCAGGCGCGGGTGCAGGTGGTGCACCCGCCTTCCTCGCCGAAACCGTGGATGCAGTTGTCGAGGCCGAGCGACTCCTCGAGATGGAACGGCTTGTACTTGCCCTCGACGTGTTCGTACCCGATGACGTCGTGCGGACATGTGACGACGCACCCGGCGCAGCCGGTGCAGAGCCCCGTGTTGATGACTTCGTTGTAGAGCTCGCGCCACTGGGCAGTCCAGCGGGACGTGGCCGCGGGGGCCGAATCGGTCATGGTCATGGAATCGACTCTAGTGATGCGACCCCCACGGTCGCCCTTCGAGCGTCAGGGATGCGTTACAACGCGTCGGGACCCGTTTCGCCCGTGCGGATGCGGACGATCTTTTCGACGTTTGTCACCCAGATCTTGCCGTCACCGATCTTCCCGGTGCCTGCCGCAGATTTGATGGCCTCGATCGCGCGGTCGACAACCGAGTCGTCGACGACGATCTCGATGCGCACCTTTGGGACGAAGTCGATGTTGTACTCGGCTCCGCGGTACGTCTCGGTGTGTCCGCCTTGGCGTCCGAATCCACGAACCTCGGAGACGGTGATTCCTTGCGCGCCGGCGGCCTTGAGGGCGTCCTTCACGTCGTCGAGTTTGAACGGCTTCACTACTGCAGTGATGAGCTTCATGATCTGATCCTATTCGTCTCGTGCTCAGGCCTGATAGGCGGTTTCTGCGTGCTGGCTCTGGTCGAGACCGACGAGTTCGTCCTCGGTCGAAACGCGGATGCCGATCGTCTTGTTGATGATCACCGCGACGATGTACGTCACGATGAAGGAGAAAGCGAGG
Organism: Actinomycetota bacterium; assembly: GCA_046082705.1. GTDB lineage: Bacteria > Actinomycetota > Acidimicrobiia > Acidimicrobiales > Ilumatobacteraceae > F1-20-MAGs119. The sequence goes on from JBJTYJ010000001.1 coordinate 2,062, forward strand.
GTTGCCACGCTGGCGAGTGCCTGCTTGCCGAGCAGGTCGGCACCACCACCGAAGAACCAGCCATCCGCGCCGAGGCTGTTCACCTTGGTGTCGGCAAAGAAGCCGAGGAGCAGCGCACCGAGAAGACCACCAACGAGGTGGACGGCGATCACGTCGAGGCTGTCGTCGAAACCGAACTTCGTCTTCAGCGACAGTGCGAGGTAGCACACCGCTCCGGACACGAGGCCGATGATGATCGGCGCCATACCGCCGACGAAGCCGGCGCACGGTGTGATCGCAACGAGACCCGCGACTGCACCCGATGCGGCACCGAGTGTCGTCGCATGACTTGCGCGCAGCCTTTCGACAAGTAGCCAGGCGAGCATTGCCGATGCGGCCGCGAGCTGGGTGTTGATGAGTGCCTGGGCGGCGAGGCCGTTCGCCCCGAGAGCCGACCCGGCGTTGAAGCCGAACCAGCCGAACCACAGGATGCCCGTACCGAGAACGGTAAAGGGCAAGTTGTGGGGAGGCATCGCGTCGCGCTGCCAACCGCGGCGCTTGCCGAGAACGAGGACAACCGCGAGCGCGGCGGCACCTGCGTTGATGTGCACCACTGTACCGCCGGCAAAGTCGAGTGCGCCCTCACCGAAGAGCCAGCCGTTGGGGCTGAAGACCCAGTGCGCGACGGTCGGGTAGACGATGATCGCCCACACGCCGATGAGGATCGCGTAGGCGGAGAACTTCATGCGGTCTGCGGTCGCGCCCGTGATGAGTGCCGGCGTGATCACCGCGAACATCATCTGGTACGCAACGAAAGCGAGCGGCGGAATCACCAATGCGAAGTCACCGACGTATCCGGGCAGGTTCGGTGCGTTGGCGACATCGGAGAGGAACAGGAAGTCGAAGTTCCCGAACCACTTGTTCGTTCCACCGAATGCCAGGCTGAATCCGACGACGGCCCAGATCACGGAGATCAGGCCCATCGCAAAGACGTTCTGCATCAGCATGCCGAGAACGTTTTTCGAGCGGACCATGCCTCCGTAGAAGAAGGCGAGGCCGGGGGTCATGAAAAGGACCAGTGCGCAGGAGACGAGCACCCACGCGGTGGCCCCTGTGTCGATGGGGGTGTTGGCTGTCATGGGGAGAAAAAATAAATTCGACTTGTTAACGGACTGTTTCGGTGACGTGAAAGAACTGGTCGGAGAGACGACGAATCGCCGCCGCGTTCGCGACGGCGATTCGCCCACCCCACCCACGCCGGGACAGTCCCGGCGAGTGATCTACGTCTTCTTGCGTGTCTAGCGGAGGTTGAACTCCGGGTAGGCCGAGACGCCCATTTCGGGCAAGTCGAGAACCATGATTTCGTCTTCTTCCTTCGAGCGGATCCCGCCCTTGGTGAGGGCGTTCTGGATCTTGAAGAACGCGAAGGAGATGCCGAAGATAACGGTCCAGATGACCCCGAGGCCGAGCAGCTGTGCGCCAAGCTGGCCCCAGTCGCCCTTGATGATGCCCTCGATGCCTGCCGACGGCGAACCGTTCCAGCCTGCGCCGTAACTGCCGTTCGAGAAGATACCGACGGCGATGACACCGAACGAGCCGTTCACGCCGTGCACCGCGATGGCGCCCACCGGATCGTCGATCTTGAACTTCCGCTCGACGATGAACACGGTTTCGATGGCGAGTACCGCGGCAATGACGCCGATGACGGCCGCCGCCCACGGGGCGACGAACGCGCACGGTGCGGTGATCGCAACGAGGCCGGCCAACATGCCGTTTGCCATCATGCCCGGGTCGGGCTTGCCGGTGCGCTTGGTGATCCAGAACATTCCGGCCACGGCGCCGAAGGCGCCCGCAATCGCGGTGTTCGTTGCAACCGTTGCGAACTGCACGTCGGTCGCTGCGAAGGTCGATGCGGCGTTGAAGCCGAACCAGCCGAAGAGCAGGATGAACGTTCCGAGCATCGCCATCGGAATGTGGTGGCCTGGCAGAGCGCGTGGCTTGCCGTCGGCACCGAACTTGCCGATACGTGGGCCGAGAACGATCGCACCCGCGAGGGCAGCGACACCACCGACTGCGTGCACGACGCCCGAGCCTGCGAAGTCGACGTAACCCGCACCGAGCGACATCGTGTCCCATGTCTTGGCGAGCCAGCCACCGCCCCAGGTCCACGCCGCGAAGATCGGGTAGTACACCGCGCCGGCGAACAAGCCCCAGACAACGAACGAGTTCCACTTCCAGCGTTCGGCCATCGAACCCGTGGGGATCGTTGCGACCGTGTCCATGAAGGCAACCATGTAGAGGAAGAAGCCGAGCACCGCCGGCGTCATTCCGCCGCCGGACAAAGCCCAGCCGCCCTTCCAGAGGAACACCCAGTTCCCGCTGCCGAGCAACGCGTCACCCACGGGCTGGTCCATGCCGAAGGCCGAGTAGGAGAAGCCGCCGAAGGCGAGCGGGAAGCCGATGAAGAAGAAGCCGATGAATCCGAGACCAAAGATCGCGAAGTTCGTGCTGACGACGTGTGCCGCGTGCTTGGCCCGACAGAAACCCGTTTCGACTAGTGCGAAACCGGCCTGCATGAAGATGACGAGCATTGCGCCGATGACGACCCAGAGAAGGTTCGTCTGCGAACCCAGTGTCGTCACTGCCGCTTCGGCATCGAATTCGTCGGCTGCGAGAGCCGCGACACCGCCGGCTGCGATGACCGCACCCGTCGAGACAGTCGTAGCAACGAGCA
>JBJTYJ010000002.1:0-4266 GCA_046082705.1 Actinomycetota bacterium
CCTGGCCTGCGGCGAGCGCCGCTGCGAACGACGCAACAACTCCATCTTCGGTGCGCTGGCGCGAGCCGTACACGTTCGCCACCGCAAGCGCGGTGTATTCGACTGCATGCACTTCGCGGTACACACCGAGTAGATCGAGAATCGTGCGTGCGATCACGTTCGGCACGTTCACCGCGTCGGCAAACTTGCCCTCTTTGGCGGGAATGTCACGAACGGCAACTTCGCCGTACATCAACGTTGCGGGCAGGCCGACCACGACCTTGGCTGCACCGTAGAGACGCGCTGCCTCGAGGGCCGCCACCACCTGCGCCGCCGAACCAACAGACGAAATGGCGTGCGCCGAAGCGGGCGACAATGCGGTCATCTGGAAGATGACATCGGGTCGACGCAACGAGACGAGGTCGAGGAACTCGGGGGCGGTGACGTCGATGTTGTGGATCTTCAGTTCGCCGCCGGCGGTGCGTGCATGGGCGAGATTCGCAAACGACCCGGTGCTGAGGTCGTCGACGACTTCGACTGCATGGCCATCGGCGAGCAGGCGATCGACGAGATGCGACCCGATGAACCCAGCGCCACCACAGACGAGGGCGCGCACTAGGAACCTTCGGGTGCGGGGATCTTTGCCCCTGTGATGGTGGCACCGGCGTCGATGACACCATCTTCGCCCACCACGACGTCGCGCGCGACGGCACCCGCACCGATGCGGCCCATCACCAAACCCGACTCGACGAGGGCCGAGTCACCAACGACGGCAGACGGGAAGATCACCGAGCCGACGATGCGTGCCCCGGCGCCAACAACGGCACCGGCGCCAACGACACTGCGCTCCACGATCGAACCCGCACCGACGTTCGCGGAAGGGTCGATGACGGATGCGCCAGCGGCATCGACGGCCGACATGTTGGCGGCGAGGAACGTTTCGGGCCGACCCGTGTCGACCCAGGCATCGTCGGTGGCGATTGCGAACAACGACGAGGAGGCCACCATCTCAGGGAACACCACGCGTTCGATCGACAACTTGCCACCCACGGGCACACGGTCGATGACCGACGGTTCGAGCACGTAGGTTCCCGCGTTCACGTTGCGACTGGTTGATTCGCCGGGCGCGGGCTTTTCTACGAAGCGCAACACACGACCCATTGCGTCGGTTTCGACGACGCCGAATTGCGACGGGTCGTCGACCGGCACGAGATGCAACGTGCCCTCGGCGCCCGATGCCCGGTGAAAATCGACGACGCGCGCGATGTCGAGGCCGGTGAGAATGTCGCCGTTGGCGACGACGAACGTCGACGAGATCCCCGCATGGCGTGCGGCGAATGCGATTGCGCCTGCGGTGTCGAGGGGTTCGGGTTCGACTGCGTAGACGAGTTCGACGCCACCACAGCGACCGTCGGGGAAAGCGGCGAGGAACGGTTCGGGCTTGAATCCGAGCGCAAGTACCGCGCGGGTCACACCCGCACGTTCGAGTGCGGCGAGGATGCGCTGAACAATCGGCACGTTCCCGACGGGCAACAACGGCTTGGGAACGCTGAGCGTCAGCGGTCGAAGTCGCGTGCCGAAACCGCCGACGAGAATGACGGCGTCCACGCCCGGGTCACCCCTGGGTGGTTGTCGTGACGACGGACGTCGTGGTGGTGTCGCCTGCGACGGTTGTCGTGGTGGCGATACCGCCCGTTTCGACTGCTCCGAGTTCCTGCAGGTTCGCGGCCGTCGGCGGCGGCGGCACCTCGGCATCGTCGGCCACGAAGGCGAGGACAATGACCATGCCGTCCTTCTTGATTCGGATGTCCTTGAAGTCGGCGATCAGCATCTTCTTGTCGTCGGGCTTGTCGTACTGGTCCCAAACGAAGGCCTTCAGTGTGGCGTCCTTGCCGTTGCACTTCTCTTCGCCTTCTTCGTACTTGGCGCCGCCGTTCTGGTCTTCGGGGAACTGCAGCTTCGAGTTCGAGACCTCGACGTCGTAGATATCGAGGAAGATGCCGAACTTGGCGCGCTTGCCGGTGGCGAGGGCCTGCGGGTGCCAGTGGACGACGCCGTCGTCGTGGCTATGGACGCCGTACTTGAAGTACTCGTCGTCGAGGGGCTCTTCCTTGTTGCCGACGAGGTTCGGCAGGTACTTGTCGCAAGCATAGAAGCCGTACGAGACGTGCCAGTGATCGTTGGTGGTCGGCGGCTCGGTTACCGATGACGTGCCCGACCGGGCGTATGCCACGAGGCCGAGGCCGACGAGAAGAACGACGACGATGATTGTCGGGAAGAGTGTTCCGCCCTGGAAGCGGATCTTCTTGCCTTTGCCCTTGCTGGCCAGTCGGGCGACTCTCTTGGCCGACGATGCTTTACCCACGAGACTGCGAGGCTATCTGCTGACGGCCCGAAATCTGCCCATTCAGCGGGACCCGAGACGTGCGATCAGGGCCGCGTACGCCTCACCCACCGCCGCGGGGGACGCATGTTCGACCACCCAGCGCCGACCGCGCTCGCCCATCGCGCCACGTTCGGCGGGTTGGTTGAGAAGCGACGTGAGAGCGGCGACGAACGCATCGGCATCGTCGGGTGCGACGACCGCACCGCAGCGTGCGGTACCGATCATGCGGGCGACTTCGCTGTCGGAGTTGATCGAGGCGAGGATCGGCCGTGCGGCCGCCATGATCGAGTACGCCTTCGACGGCACGCTCACGTTGCCGAGACCGCGCCGCAGTGGCACCACGTGCACGTCGGCGCTGGCCAGCACCTCGGCAAGTCTGTCGGCGGGTTGGTAATCGACGAACACAACGTTCGCCAGCCCCGCTGCTTGCTGCTGCAGTTCGGCGCGCGACGAACCTTCACCGTTCACGACGAACGACACGTGCGGCATCCGTCGGGCCGCTTCGATGACGAGGTCGAGTGACTGCGAAAAACCGACGTTGCCCGCGTACATGACGACACTCTCAGCGCCGGGCGCAAACTCGCGTCGATATGCCGTGTCGGTGCCGTGCGGAACGATGCGTTCGGAGTCGACGAAATTCGGAATCACGACCGCCTTGCCCGCATGCTTCGGCGAAAGTTTGCCCGCGACGTTCCTGCGCAGGTCGTCGGAGAGAACCACGACCGCATCGGACCGGCGGTAACTCACGCGCTCGAGCCATTCGGCCAGCGCAATCACGCGACGGTTTGACAACTTGCCGGTACTCACCGCGGCGTCGGGGAAAATGTCCTGGATGTTGAATAACAGCGGTGCACGGCGCACCTTGGCAACGAGCCAACCCGTGAGCCCGAGCGTGAGTGGAGGCGACATCGCGATGACGGCCGCGGCCCGACGGTGCGCGCCACCGACGAACAGGCCGCGCAGACCGATGAGAACGCTGAATGCGGCGAAACCGACGGCCCTGCGCGGAATATTGGATTTGTCGTTGCCCGCGAACGGACTGACCCGCACGATCGAACCCCATTGCGTTGTCTCTGTGCGCCACGGACGTCCCGTCCACCCGTCTTCGACGCGGTGCTGCCGGTACCACGGCAACGAGGTGACGACGTGCACGCGATGGCCGAGGCGCACGAGCTCTTCGACGATGCGCGTCATCACGACACCGGTCGGCGCGGTGTCAGGTGCGAAGTGCGGACACAACACGACAACGGGATGGTTCGAACGGGCCATCAGCGCAGCAATCCTTCGTAGACACCGCGCAGGTCGCGACCCGACGCGGCGAGCGTGAAACTTTCCGCACGTCTGCGACCGGCTGCCACGAGCGCGGCGCGTTCGGCCGCCACGCGTTCGGGAACCACGGCCCATGCCTGCGGGTCGAGCGGCAGAACGATGCCGTCGTCGCCGACAACGCCGGGCAGGCTTGCCCGATCGGATGCGACGACGGGAACACCGAGCGCCATCGCCTCGGCCACCGGAGCGCCGAACCCCTCGTATTCGCTCGGGAAGACGACGGCGTCGGCGCCGGCAACGAGCGCGTCGCGATCCGCGGCACCGACATGGCCGGTGAAATGAACGCGGTCGGCAACACCGCTCGATGCGATGCGGTCGAGCAACGCGGCATGACCGCGACCCTCGCCGCCGATGAACAACAGGTGCACTCCGCTCGCGCGCCACGGCCCGGCAAGCAGGTCGACGAGAAACGTGTGGTTCTTGTGGGGATGCGTCATCGCTGGATAGATGAAATACGGGAATCCGGCAACACCGAATTTGCTGCGGGTCGTCGACACGTCGAGCATCGACGGATCGACGGATTCGATGCCGTGCACGACGACATGCACCGCCGCGGGGTCGAGGCCGAATCG
>JBJTYJ010000003.1:0-8446 GCA_046082705.1 Actinomycetota bacterium
TCGGACAACTTGATGCGAACTTCGTGTGCGGCAACCGCGTTGCCTCCGTTGCCCACGACGGCCCAATAACGCTTGGCCGGTGCGTGGCGACGGGCAGCATCGGCGATGGCGGGACGCTGGCCGATGACGGCGCGCATCGCATCGGGGACACGGCGCAATGAACCAAGGACCCTGCTGCGGAGTTGCGCAGAACCGAGGTTCGCCGCATCGCTGATCGCACACGACAACAAGGCACCGGCTGCCACCTGCGCGTAGAACGCCTTCGTGCTTGCCACGCTCATCTCGATGTCACGACCGTCAGACGTGTAGAGCACGCCGTCGGACCGCAACACGAGGTCACTGTTGCGGCGGTTGACGATCGCAACTACGCGCGCGCCGCGACCACGCGCAAGGTCAACCGTGCGGTTCGTGTCGGTGGTGGTACCACTCTGGCTGACGGCGACGACGAGCGTGTCGCTCATGTCGGGGCTGAGACCAAAGCCGGAGAACTCGGTGGCGGTCAGCGCATCGACGTCAATGGCATCGCCGGTGAGAGCAACGAGCAGTGACACCATGCTGCTGCCGGCAACGGCAGCGGTGCCCTGGCCGATGATGCGGATGCGCCTGATCTTGCCTTCGGCAAGCTCGCGGCGCAGAAAGTCGGGAAAGACCTCTTCGTCGAGATCGGCGACAACCAAACCGTCGCGTTCGTGAATGCGCCCACGGATCGTCTTGCGGAAACTTTCGGGCGCCTCGAGGATTTCCTTCAACAGGAAGTGCGGTGCATCGCCACGGTCGATGTCGCGCGTTGTCACGCCCGCCGATGTGATGTCGACATCGGTGACGGGCGCTGCTGTGCCGTCGTAGAGGAAACGGTTCATCCCGGCGAGTTGTCCGGCCGCAGACGAGCGCAGTTCGATGATCTCGCCACGTTCACCGTCCATGCGGATCAGCGCACCCGTGTCTTCGACGGCTCCGTACGGCTCGCTCGCCACGATGAATGAATCTTCGGCAAGACCGATGCACATGCCCTGGCCACTGCCCCGCAACGCGAGCATCACCCGGTCGGGTTCGGTTGCTGACACGGTTGCGATCGCCACCGAACCCTCGAACTGCGTCACCGTCGAAACGAATGCATCCTTCAAGTCGACGCCGTCGCTCAACTGGCGCGCAACGAGGCTGGGGATCACCTTTGCATCGGTAGTGATCGGCTCGGCGACGCTGAGGTCGTGTTCCACCTTCAGGTCGGCGTAGTTGTCGACGTCACCGTTCAGGACGGCCAGGACGAGCGGGGACGGGCGATCGATCTCCTCGCCCGTGACGGGGTGGGCGTTCGGCTCGGAGATGATGCCGACACTCGCCCATCGGGTGTGGCCGATCAACGTGACGCGTGCTCCGGCTTGCGCGAGCACGTGACGCAACACGTCGTCATCAAGAACCTGTTTGCGAATCACACGGGTGTTGTCGCCGAGTTCGCCGATCTCGGCGGCTGCCTTGTAGACGAAGGTCCACACGTCATCGGTGACCCGCAGCGAGCGGGACACGAACAGCGGATCTTCGCACCGCTCGGCCCATGCGACACCTGCGGGCAGACGATCAGCAGTCAAGCCATGACCCCAAACGACAACACCAATGCCGGCTGAATCGCGACCGCGCACTTCCATGCGGTCGATCGCCGACAAAGCCTGTTGAATCGCCAGGTAGGCATCGAGGGCGCCGGGAGTCGCCTGGAGTCCGGCCAGCGCCTCGACCTCGCGGGCCGTACGCAGACGGTCGTTGCGCAACGACCACAGGACATCCTTCACCGCTGCAATCGATTCGGCCGAGGCCTCGATTGCATGGGCGTCGTCGGCCGCTTCGAGGTCGGTCTCGATTTCAGCGAGCATCGGCAGCATCGCTGCAACGGCCGCGTTGACGCCCGCGACAAGTTCGCGATTTCCGACAAGTGCCCGCACACCGGGCTCACCCTTCAGCAAAGTGTCGGCAGCAGCGAGGGCCCGCGCGGCTTCGGCGACGCGCGATGCATCGCGCTGTTCGAGAAGATGATGACCGCTGTCGAGCGCGCCGAGTATCTCTTCGCGCTCCGGCGTGGGGCGATCGGCCTTGCGGCTGAGCACGCAGATGATGCCGCACATGCGTCGAGTTTACCCTTGCGCCTTGCGGGCCGTGTCGACAATGCGTTCGGCATGACGCCGAGCGGTCGCATCGTCGGTCGCTTCGACCATCACACGCACGAGGGGCTCGGTGCCACTCGGCCGCACGAGAACACGACCGTCGCCACCGAGTTCCGTTTCGACCTCGCGCACGACCTCGTCGCATGCCGCCACGGCTTGTTTGGCGTCGCCGACCACCTTCACATTGATCAACACCTGCGGATAAGAGGTCATCGCCGATGCTGCGATTGTCCCGAATGGTTCACCGTTCCGACCCAGCATGTCGATGAGTTCGACTGCCGCAAGCAAACCGTCACCTGTCGTTGCCCGTGAGCGACGGATGATGTGACCGCTTTGTTCACCCCCAAGCACCGCTCCGGTGCGGTCGAGTTCGACGAGAACCGACCTGTCACCCACCGGCGTGGTGTGCACAGTGATGCCCGCAGTGTTCATCGCCCGGTGAAAACCAATGTTGCTCATCACCGTGACGACGACGGCATCATTCACAAGCAGACCACGCGACTTCAAGTCGAGTGCGGCGAGCGCGATGAGATGGTCGCCATCGACCACGTCGCCCTCGTTCGTTGCAGCGATCAGTCGATCGCCGTCACCATCGCATGCAATCGCAACGTCGCAGTCGTGTTCACGTGCGAGTGCCGCAACGTTCTCGGGATGTGCGGCACCACTTGCCACGTTGATGTTGATTCCGTCGGGTGATGCATGAAAGACGCGTGCTTTGACACCGAGCCGCGCAAAGACCTGCGGGGCAACGAGGCTCATCGCCCCGTTCGCACAATCGACCACGATACGCGCGCCCGGTCGCACCGAAGCTCCCGCCGCACACACGTGATCGACGTATGCGTCGAGGTTCATCGAGCCTTCGTGGACCGACGGTTCGACGTATCCCTCGTTCGACGAAACGAACCGTTCGTAAATCGCCTGGATCGCGCGTTCTTCGTCGTCGCTCAGTTTCGTTCCGCCGTCGTGAAAGAACTTGAGGCCGTTGTCGGTGTACGGGTTGTGCGAGGCCGTGACGACCGCGGCCGCACACCCGTGATGCTGGGCGAGATACGCGATTGCAGGCGTCGGTGCCATGCCGACGAAGTCGACGGCGACCCCTTCCATGCGGAAGCCCTCGGCAACGGCGCCCGCCAATGCGGGGCTCGACTCGCGCGGGTCGTGGCCGACGATTACCCGTGAACAGCGCAACGCCCGCGCGGCTGCGCGGGCGAAGAGCTGGACTGCGCTCGGCGTGATCTCGCGATGTGCAACACCGCGGACACCGTCGGTGCCGAATTTCAACAAGTTGACTCGGCGCTTTGACTCAGCGCTTGGTGAACTGAGGCGCCTTGCGGGCCTTCTTGAGGCCGTACTTCTTGCTTTCCTTGCGACGCGAGTCGCGGGTCAGCAGACCGGCCTTCTTCAGCGCGGGACGCAGTTCACCGTCGAGCTCGACGAGCGAACGCGCAATCGCCATGCGCAATGCGCCGGCCTGGCCGTTCACGCCACCACCATGAATGGTCGCATCGACGTCGTACACGGTTTCGGTGCTGGTGACGCGCAGTGCCTCGGCAACCACCATGCGCTGGGTCGCCATCGGGAAGTAGTCCTCGAAGGTGCGACCGTTGACGGTGACGACACCGGTTCCCGAGCGCAAGCGTGCGCGTGCGACCGATTCCTTGCGGCGTCCGGTGGTCTGGGTGAGCGGCTGGGTTGCCACGTTGTCTCCTTGATAGTTCCTGTGTCGTTCTTTGTTTGTATTGCTGCTCAGCGAGCAGCGGCGTTGTTTGTGTTGCTGCTCAGCGAGCAGCTGCCTTCTTCAGCACGACGGGTGTCGGCTGCTGTGCGGCGTGCGGATGGTCGGGGCCGGCGTAGACCTTCAACTTGGTGACCATCTGTCGACCAAGCGGACCCTTCGGCAGCATGCCGGCAATCGACATACGCAGCGCCTCGGCAGGCTTGCGGTCGAGCAACTGCCGGTACGACTCGCTCTTCATGCCGCCCGGGTAACCCGAATAGCGGTACACCATTTCACGGTCGGCCTTGCCAGAGGTGAGAACCACCTTGTCGGCATTGATGATGACGACATGGTCGCCCGTGTCGATGTGCGGAGCGAAGATCGGCTTGTGCTTGCCGCGCAGCAAACGGGCGGCTTCGGTGCAGAGGCGACCGAGCACCATGCCATCGGCGTCGATGACGTGCCATGCGCGTGTGATTTCGGAAGCTTTCGGAGAGTAGGTACCCATGGAATCTCTTTCGGCCCTGCGCCGAGTGCGACAAGGGACTCTAGAAGGATAAGGGGTCAGGCGGGAAAATCGGCACGGGTCGTGCCCACCAGAACCCCCGCCAGCCATGCCTCGACCCGCTGGGCAAAGGCCTCTGCGGAGTGCCGCTCGACGGCCCGTTCGCGGCAGGCCCGACGGGACAGAGTTCCGACTCGTGCCATCGCCTCGGCGAGTCCGGCCACGTCATCGGGTGCGACGAGAAGACCCGTCTCACCATGGTCGACGACCTCGCTCGGGCCTCCCCGTCGGTACGAGACAACGGGCAGCCCGCAGGCCATCGCCTCGACGGCAACGTTGCCGAACGCCTCGACCCACTTCGGTGCCATCACGAGTGCGGCACACTCGCCGATCTGTGAACGCAGCACGTGGGGTTCGACGAAGCCCCGGTGAACGAGAGCACCGGGGGGCATCGCACCGAGCGCCCTCACCCATTCATCGGCGTCCTGCACAAGCCCCCACACGTGCAAGGGCTTGCCGACGATTGCGCACGCGCGCGCGGCGTCGACGAGCCCTTTTTCGGGCGACACACGCCCAATGAAAGCGACTCGGCCGTCGGCCTGGGGTGACTCGACGAACCTGCACGTGTTGATGTCGATTCCACCGCCAACGATCGTTGCCGCCGCACCACGCGCGTACGTCGCTGCCTGTGCACGGGTGTGCATCGCAATCGTTGCCGGCACGTCACGCAACACCGTGTCGATCGCCTCATCCATTGCATTGGTGAGCGAACCCATCGAGACGATGTGCGCGACGGCACACTCCAACTCGGCCGCACGGACATAGGGCAACTCGTCGTAGGCAAGATTGAGCACGACATCGAAACGTTTGGCAAGCAGACGAACGATGGTCCACATGTTCGCGAGCACCGAGCCGTCGTCCGCGGTGATAATCGTCGAGCGATCGAGCAACTGCATCGACGCCTGCAGGTTTCCATTGGTGCAATGCATCGGCACACCAACGGACTGCGAGCCCGCCGGTGCCACCACTTCGACGCGATGGCCGAGCGAGGTGAGGCACCGCACGAGACCGCGCAGCGTGACCTCGACTCCTCCGCCGATACCCGATCCGATGGGACCGACGGGGGTCGACATGATGAGCACCGAAAACGATGCAGTCATTCGGAATAACCGACTTCCATGAGACACAAACCGTGCGGAGGTGCGATGTGTCCCGCCATCGCGCGACTGGAGGCTCGCAGAATGCCCGTCATCTCACCGGCGCGACGTCGGTGCAAGCCAACCTCGACCAGCGTGCCGACGATCGAGCGCACCATCTGCTGGCAAAACGCATTTGCGCGAATCTCGAAGTGCAACATGCCTTCGCCCGCATCGGTCCACCGCGCGCTGATGACTCGCCGCACCATCGACGGCTCGGTTGCGTCCTTGCTGGGGCCCGACTGCTTGGGTCGACGGCAAAACGCTGAGAAGTCGTGCTCGCCGATGAATGCATCCGAGGCAAGTTGCATCGCGCGCAGATCGAGCGGCGTCGTCACGTGCCATGACGTCGCCGACTCGAATGGATTGCCCGTCGGTGTGTTCAACACGCGGTACCTGTAGTGACGCCACAACGCGGAGAAACGCGCGTCGAAGTCGTCGGCCACCCAACGCGCATCGCGTACAACGATGTGCGGATCGAGCATCGAGTTCAGGCTCTTTGCGATCTTGTCGAGGTCGTGTTCGTCGGGCAACGCGAAACTGACGACCTGGCCCCATCCGTGGACGCCCGCATCGGTGCGTCCGGCGCCGGTCAGCACGACCTCGTACCCCGTGATGCGACGCAGGGCATCGGTCAACGTTCCTGCAACCGTCGGCACACCGGCACTGATCGCAAACCCGTGGTAAGGCTCACCGTGGTACGCAACAACGAAACGGGCCCGCGTGACGGCGGGTCCGGACGATTCTGCGTTCATATCGAAAAGGCGCTTCGCGCCGCCGGCTCTAGACCAGCTCGATGCGCGCCATCGGTGCGTTGTCACCGTGACGCTCACCCAGTTTGAGAATGCGCGTGTAGCCACCGTTGCGGGCGGCATAGCGCGGAGCAACTTCGTTCACCAGCTTGTTGGTCATTTCCTTGTCACCGAGGTAACCCTGGATCTGACGAATGCGGTGGATGCGCAGCGGCGACTCTTCACCGGCCTTCTTCGCCTTCGTGATGAGCTTTTCCGCGATGGGGCGCAGTGCCTTGGCCTTGGCCTCGGTCGTGACGATTCCCTCGGCCGCGAACAGAGATGCAGCGAGGTTTGCCATCAGCAGACGCTGGTGGGCGGCACTGCCACCGAATCGCTTCGACTTCTTGGGTGTTGCGGGCATGACGAATCCTTGTCTACGTCTACGGAGTGTGTGTTACGGACGCAGCGACAGGCCGCGCTCGTCGAGCTTGGCGATCACTTCGTCGAGGCTCTTCTGGCCGAAGTTGGTGATGTTGAGCAGGTCGTCGTAGCTCTTCATCAGCAACTCGCCGATGGTGTTGACCTGCGCACGCTTGAGGCAGTTGCGCGGACGCTCGGAGAGATCGAGGTCTTCGATCGGCAGGTCGAGGTCGGGTGAACCGATGTTCGCTCCGATGACTTCACCCAACTCCAAACCCTGCGGTTCGTCGGAGAGACTGGCGACGAGGTCGACAAGTGCGCGCAACGTTGCGCCGGCCGAGGACAACGCCTCGCGCGGTTCGATGGTGCCGTCGGTTTCGATGTCGAGAACGAGACGCTCGTAGTTCGTCGACTGTTCGACGCGCGTGGGCTCGATGTCGAACATGACGCGACGGACGGGCGAGAAAATGGCATCGATCGGAATGACGCCGATGACGCGGTTCTCGGACTCACGGTCGCTCGAAACGTATCCACGACCACGCTCGACGGTGAGGTCGATGGCGAGGTGACCCTTGGCGTTCAGCGAGGCGATTTTGACCTGCGGGTTCAGGATTTCGACTCCGGTGGGCAGCGCAATGTCGGCGGCCGTGATGTCGGCGGGACCCTTTTTGTCGAGACGCAGAACCACCGGCTCGTCACTTTCGGACACGATGACGATGTCCTTCAAGTTCAGGATGATCTCGGTGACGTCCTCGGCGATACCTTCGATGGTGTCGAACTCATGGAGTGCGGCATCGAAGCGCACCGTCGTGATGGCCGAGCCGGGAATCGACGACAAAAGCGTGCGACGCAACGAGTTACCGATCGTGTGGCCGAAGCCGGGCTCGAGAGGACCAACCGCGAAACGCTGACGGTTGTTCTCGGGATCGCCGATCGCTTCGACCGTGGGGCGCTGGATGACGAGCATGCTGCTCTCCTTCGAATTCGTGGGGGATTACTTCGAGTACAACTCGACGATGAGTTGTTCGCGGACGGGGATGTCGATGTGTTCGCGCTGGGGCAGGTCACGCACGGTGACTTCCTTGCCGCCGTCACCGGTTTCGAGCCAGCCCACGACGGAGCGGTCGAGCACGTCGATGTTGTGCTGGATGACGATCATGTTCCGCGCCTTGGGGCTGAGGCTGATCTTCATGCCCTTCTTTGCGGTGAACGACGGAATGTTCACGCGCTTACCGTTGACGAGAACGAGACCGTGGCTGACGAACTGGCGAGCCTGCGGACGGGTGCTGGCCCAACCCGCGCGGTACACGATGTTGTCGAGACGCTGCTCGAGGAGACGCAAGAGGTTTTCACCCGTTGGGCCGGCGAGGCGGTTGGCCTCGTCGTAGGTCTTGCGGAACTGACGCTCGAGGACGCCGTAGATGTACTTCGCCTTCTGCTTTTCCTGCAGCTGGGCAAGGTACTCACTGCCGGCATTGCGACGGCGCGTGCGGCCGTGGTGTCCCGGGGGGAACGGACGACGGTCGAGAGCCTTCGTGCCCTTTTCGTTTTCGTAGATGTTGACGTTGAGGCGGCGCGAAATGCGCACCTTGGGTCCGGTGTAACGAGCCATGGCTCAGGCCCTCCGACGCTTGGGCTGGCGGCAACCGTTGTGCGGCACCGGGGTGACGTCCTTGATACCCGACACTTCGATGCCGGTGTTCTGGATCGAGCGCAAAGCG
>JBJTYJ010000004.1:0-13034 GCA_046082705.1 Actinomycetota bacterium
GGTTTGCCACGCTGTGACTCGGTGAAACCCGCGGGGACATCGGTGCTGGGGTCAATCGGCAGTTGGTTCCGATTCCGCTGTGGTATCCGGTTCTCGCCGACGAATCCATCGACTACGACCACCCGCTCGTTCCCGATCAGAACCAACTGCCGATTGACCCCAGCACCGATGTCCCCGCGGGTTTCACCGAGGCACAGCGTGGCAAACCCGGTGGTTTCATCGGCGACCCAGACGTCATGGACACGTGGGCAACGAGTTCCCTCACTCCTCAGATTGCGGGCGGCTGGCTCGACAACCCCGCAGTGTTCGCGAACGTCTTCCCGATGGACGTGCGCCCACAGGCGCACGAAATCATCCGTACTTGGCTCTTCTCGACGATGGTCCGTTCGCATTTCGAACACGACGTCGCGCCGTGGTCGAACGCTTCGCTGTCCGGATGGATTCTCGACCCCGACCGCAAGAAGATGTCAAAGTCGAAGGGCAACGTCGTCACGCCGATCGACTTGTTCGACAAATACGGCAGCGATGCCGTGCGCTACTGGGCCGCCAGTGCCCGTCCCGGCGTCGACACAGCGTTCAGCGAGGAGCAAATGAAGGTCGGGCGCAAGCTCGCCATGAAATTGCTGAACGTCACCAAGTTCGTGCTTTCCATCGGTGACGTCGACCCAGCCGCGGTACCCACGGCGCGTGTCGACGTTGCCATGCTCAATCGTTTGGCAGGCGTTGTCGACGAATGCACGCAAGCCTTCACGGGCTTCGACTACGCGCGGTCACTCGAACGCACCGAGGCCTTCTTCTGGTGGTTCTGCGACGACTACGTCGAACTGGTCAAACAACGTGCCTATGCAGTCGACGGAGTGTCGGCGGCCGACGCCGCTTCGGCGCGTGTTGCGCTACGCCGCGCGCTGTCGGCCGTCCAACGTCTCTTTGCCCCGCTCATTCCCTTCGTTGCAGAGGAAGTTTGGCGTTGGTGGAGCGACACATCCGTTCACACGGCACCATGGCCGCATCATGACGAATTGCTCGAGGGCTGCTCCACCGTCGCCGACCACGAGGCCGACCTCGAGGCAATCTGCAGCGTCCTTGCCGCGGTACGTCGGGCCAAAACCGAAGCGAAGGTTTCGCAGCGTGCAGAAGTCGCAGCTCTCGACGTCTCGGGACCCGACTCGGCGCTCGCCGCCGTGCGTGACGCAATGGTCGACCTCACATTTGCCGGCTCGGTGAAAAGTCACACCCTGGCCAACGGCAACGAAATCGTCGCATCCGTCACTCTCGCCCCGACCGTTCCCGAATAGGCACGACGGGTAGCGTCTCGGGTATGGCGCGTCGCCCCCAACGCCACCTGCGTCACCACACGTGGCCGCAACGGCTGATCTTCGGTTTCAACATCGTTGTCGCAGTCGGCTTGCTCGTCGGCGGTGGTGCGCTTGTGTACGCGAACCAACGAGTGACCGACCGGAAGGTCGTGTCGATCTCTCCGACGGGTAACCAGCCGGGCGGTGACGGAGCGGTTTCCGCCGACGAACTCGAGAACATCCCCGAGGGGGACCTCAGTTCGAAGAACTTCCTCATCACGGGTCGCGACAACAACGAATGTGTCAACAGCGATTCACGTTACGGAAAGACGGTCGAGGGTCGAACCGGCTACGCGGGACTCACCGACACCATCATGATCATCCGCGTCAACCCAACCGAGAACAAGGCCGCGGTGCTGTCGTTTCCCCGCGACCTCTACGTGAGGATCGCCAAGTCCGACTCGAAGAACCGCATCAACACTGCCTTCCGGCCGAACGAGCCCCAGCGGCTCGTCGACACGATCATGACCAACTTCGGTATCGGTGTCGATCACTACATCGCCGTCGACTTCTGCGCATTCAAAACCATCGTCAACGCGGTCGGTGGCGTGCGCATTCCGTTCGCATACGCGGCTCGCGACAAGAACACCCTCTTCCAAGTGAAACAGCCGGGTTGCGCCGAGCTCGACGGTGACGCAGCGCTTGCCTACGTGCGCTCGCGCCACTACGCGTACTTCG
Organism: Actinomycetota bacterium; assembly: GCA_046082705.1. Classification (GTDB taxonomy): domain Bacteria; phylum Actinomycetota; class Acidimicrobiia; order Acidimicrobiales; family Ilumatobacteraceae; genus F1-20-MAGs119. The sequence goes on from JBJTYJ010000004.1 coordinate 2,034, forward strand.
ACACCAAAAAGAACAAGTGGATCAGCGACCCATCAGGTGACTGGGGCCGAATCGCACGTCAGCAGGACTTTTTGCGTCGCGTTCTGCGTGCCGCACTCGACAAGGGCGTCACGAACCCGGCGGTCGCCAACCAACTGCTCGGGGCGGCCCTCGACAACGTCGTGACCGACGACAATCTTTCGCCGCTCAACATGCTGCAGTTGGCACGGACGATGCGCAACGTCAGCGAAAGAGACGTGCGTACCTACACCGTCGACGGGGCGATGAAGCGCGTCGGTGGGATGTCGGTCATCGAGCCGACGATCAACAACGACGCAATGAAGGCCGTCCTTGGCATCTTCCGTGGCGAAACGACGATCGGCGACGGCAACAAGCAGCTCGGTCAAATTGATGCCGCCGTCGGCTCGTCACGCGGGGTGCGAGCAGCCGACGTCACAACGACAACGGTGACACCCGAGAACGTGAACCAGACTTTGTCGCAACAGCGTTTCAGCGTGACGCCACCCGACGACCCCACTTGCCGCTGACGATCAGTTTCTGTCGAGCACCTCGGTGAGTGCGACCGGCACGTCGGTTGGCTCGGCCACCGTTGCAATGCGGGCTCCAACGTTGGCGGCAAGCATCCGCGCCTCGACATCATCACCCTCGGGGGCAACGATGCACAGTTCATCGACTGCGCGCGCCGCCGCCTCGACGTCACCCGTTTCGGTCGCACGACAGTCCGACAACAACACCACGACTTTTCGTGCGGCACGTGATCGCGACAATTGTTCGGCGGCTGCCCTCAGCGCACCGGCGAGGTCGGTCGTGCCGAATCCGCGCAGCGTCAGCACCGAATTCACCACGTCTGCACCGGGACGACGAACATCCTGCGACTTGGCGACGATCACATCACGACCGAACGCCAGCACGCTGTAGTCATCGGGTTCACGCAGGGCCACCGCCGCCGCCGCGAGAGCCGACGTCGCGAGAGGCTTGCCCCCCATCGAGCCACTGCGGTCGACGACGAGACAAAGGGCCGTGTCGCGCTTCGACCACGATCTCGCGCGGAGTTCCTCGACTTTCACGCGTCGACGCGGGCCGCTTCCCTCGAAGGCTTCGACGCTTGCGTCGATGTCGATGTCACCTTCACCACGGAAAGGTTGCGTGACGATTCGACCGGTGCCCTTTCGCTGTCGCTTCGTCGCCCCGGCCAGATCAAGCATCAATCGCCCGGCGATGTGTTTCGCCGCGTCGCGCAGCTTCGGGTCCGTCGCAGCGGTGAGGTCGGCGATCATCGACAACGTGTCATCGGGGTTGTTACGCATCGCTTCGTCGATGGCTGCTTCGTCGAGTTCACCCACCTCGGGCGACACCTGTTCGAAGTTCGGGTGTCGCGACAACTCGGTGCGTGACTTCGTACGCCGGCCCGCTTCTTTTTCCGCGGCTTCGGCCGCCGCGCCTTCCTTGATCAGCGGGAGTTCGTGGCCCCGGTCGGGGCTCCACCTTTTCCCGGATCACCCGATTCCATTCGTGGCGTAAAGACCGAGTCCCAGATCTCGAGAATGACTTCTTCGGTCGAACGTGACACGCCCTCACGCAATCGAACGCGGCCACTGAGAGCCGTCAGCGCCGCGTCGCGCGCAACACCCGGCGTCGTGGGCGGCTGACCACGCAGTACGCCGAGGGACCGCGCGACGAACGCGGTGTCGATGGCACCACGCACCGATGAACCCGTGCGCAGATCGGAATGTTCGCGCGTCGCTCGGACGACGCGTACCACGCCGTCGACCCACGCGGCATCGACTCCTTCGACGTTGCGCGCAACGATCGCGACTTCATCTTCGAGCGACTGGTAGCCGACGGCAACCCGACACACACGGTCGTAGATCGCGCCGGAGATTCGCGCAGTGCCAACCGAGTCGAACGGGTTCATCGCCGCAACCAGCCGGAAACCCGGTGCGGCCGCGATACGGCCGAGTCGCGGCACGCTGAGGTCCCCTTCGCTCATCACGGTGATGAGAACGTTCAGCGTTTCCTCGGGTACGCGGTTGATTTCCTCGACGTAGAGCAACGAACCCTCACGCATCGCCACGATGAGCGGTCCGTCCATGAAGGCATCGGCGACGTACCCCTCGTTCAGCACCCGCGCAGGGTCGAACGCCCCAACAAGGCGAGCAGGTGTCAGTTCCGCGTTGCCTTCGACGAATTCGAAACCAACGCCAAGCGCGTTTGCAACCGCGCGAAGAAGCGTCGACTTGCCGGTTCCCGGCGGACCCTCGAGCACGATGTGCCTGTCGGCGTCGAGCGCCGCGAGAACAATTTCAAGCTCGCGAGTACGGCCGACGACGTCGCGCCCGAGGCGCGCAAGTGCATCAGTCATTGACGATGACGCCGCGAATGTTCTCGCCGTCCCGCATGGCGCGGTAGCCCTCGTTGATCTGCGAAAGCTTGTAACGCTTCGTGATCAATTCATCGAGCTTCAACTGGCCGTCGCGATACATGCCGAGCAACTTGGGAATGTCGGCACGAGGGTTCAGGCTGCCGAAAATGGTGCCCTTCACTTCCTTGTTGAACATCGCAAGGTTGAACAGGTTGATGCTGGCGGTGCCGCTCGTCATGGGCGAAATCGCGGTGACAACCATCGTGCCGCCCTTGCCCGTCAGATTCTGGGCAGTCTCCATCATCTCGCCGCGCAGAACACCCGGGGTCATGATGACCCGATCGGCCATTTGACCCCACGTCATTTCCATGACGGGAGCCATCGCCTCTTCCATCGAGGAGAACGTGTGCGTGGCACCCATTTCCATCGCCTTTTCGCGCTTGAACTCGACCGGATCGACGGCGATGACGCGCTTCGCACCCGCCATCTTCGCCCCCTGCACCGCGTTGATCCCGATGCCGCCGATGCCAACGACCACCACCGTGTCACCCGGCTGCACATCGGCGCGGTTCGTCGCCGATCCCCAACCGGTTGCGACACCGCACGACACCAATGCAACCGACTCGAGCGGCAGGTCGGGGTCGACCTTGATAACCGAAGCTTCGGCGACGCACGCAACCTCGGAGAACGTACCGACCTTCGCCATCATGCCGACCGGCGTTCCGTTCGACAGGAAGTGTCGGTGCGTTCCGTCGGTGATCATGCCGGGGATCATTGCGCCGGCGCCGAGGTCGCAGAGGTTCTGCCGACCGGTGCTGCAGTAGCGGCAACGGCCGCACGACGGAATGAAGGAAGCCGACACGTGGTCGCCCTTCTTGACGGAGGTGACGCCCGGCCCGACGTCGAGGATCACGCCCGCGCCTTCGTGGCCACCAACCATCGGAAACATCGACTCGAGGCCCATCATGTCGAGCAACTCCTGCGGCGGCACCATGTCACCGGTGACGAGGTGCTCGTCACTGTGACACAGACCCGCAACCTTCCAGTTCACGAGAACCTCGCCCGCCTTCGGTGCATGCACCTCGACGTCGTCGACGCTCCAGTCCTGATGGAGCCCGTGGATGACCGCTGCCTTCGTCTTCATGTTTCCCCCAGAGATTTGTTCGTTGTTCGTCTTGTGATCAGTTGTACACGAGCACGCCGCGGATGTTCTTGCCGCTGCGCATGTCGTCGTAGCCGTCGTTCACCCCGTCGAGTGAATAGGTCTTCGTCACCAACCCATCGAGGTCGAGCTGACCTTCGCGGTACAGGCCCAGCAACTTCGGAATGTCGGCGCGCGGATTGCCCGAACCGAACAGCGAACCGACGACCTGCTTCTCCATCAAGGTGAGGTCGAGGAGGCTCATGCTCGCGCTGAACTCCATCGCCGGGTGAATGTTGGTGACGACCACGCGACCACGCTTTGCGGTGAGAGCAAGCGCTTCACCAATGACCGCTCCACTGCCGACGCCCATCGTCATGATGACCTTGTTTGCCATCGTTCCCCAGGTGATGTCGCGCACGAGGTCGGCGGCTTCGGTCATTGACGCAGCCGTGTGCGTCGCGCCGAACTGCATCGCCTTTTCGCGCTTGAACTCGACCGGGTCGATCGCAATGACGCGCTTGGCGCCCGCCAACTTTGCACCCTGCACTGCATTGGCGCCGATACCGCCGATGCCGACGACGCACACCGTGTCACCGGGTTGCACATCGGCCGCATAGACGCTGCTTCCCCAGCCGGTCACAACACCGCAACCAAGGAGGCACGCCTTGTCGAGCGGCACGTCGTTTTCGATCTTGATGCACGAGGCTTCGTTGACGACCGTGTGGTGTGCAAACGTGCCGAGAAGGCACATGATGCCGACGTCCTGACCCTGGGCGTGGTGACGCGCGGTCTGGTCGGCGATCTGACGACCGGTACCGAGATAGGCACCGAGGTCACACAGGTTCGAATGCCCGGTGCTGCAACTCGGGCAACGACCACACGACGGAATGAAACCGAAGACGACGTGGTCTCCGGGTGCGAGCCAACTGACACCCTCGCCCACCTGCTCGACAACGCCCGCACCTTCGTGGCCACCGATGATCGGCAGCGCAAACGGCAGGTCGCCCGTCACCAGATGTTCGTCGCTGTGGCACATGCCCGAAGCGACCATCTTCACGAGCACCTCGCCCGGGCCGGGCGGGTCGAGGTCGATTTCTTCGACCGACCATGGCTTGTTGAGTTCCCACAGGATTGCTGCCTTTGTCTTCACGCGGCCCCCTCGTTTCGCGACATCCCGGGGCGTACCCGAGCACGCACCGACGCTAGCCCACGCACCGGACAGGCGTCACACGGTACGCTTGCCCGCATGACACCGGCTCCCAACTCCGCCGTCCTCGAGGCTTCCGAGACCCTGCCCGTCGAGCACGACGTCGCAAGCGAGTCGGTCGTTCTCGAAGAACTGCTCGTCGAGGAAATTTCCATCGACGGCATGTGCGGCGTTTACTGAGCCGACAGCCGCAACGACTCGCCGCGCGATGCCTCTGACACTCGAGTCCTCCGCCAGTCTGTCGCCGCAGGTCGCACTGCGCCCCGAGCCCTTCGGTGCTCTTGCGTACCACTACGGCAATCGCCGCCTCGTTTTCCTGAAGCACCCCGACGTTGTGACGGTGGTGAAGAGCCTCGGCGACCACCCCACGATCGGTGCGACCTTCGACGCATGCGGCATTGCGGCCGAACGACGTGCCTCGTTTCTCTCCGCTCTCGACAGCCTCACGAAATCGGAAATCATCCGTGTCGACTGATTCGCTCGTCTCGCAAATGAAGCGCGGCCTCGATGCGCCGATCTGCCTCACGTGGGAACTGACCTATGCCTGCAATCTGCAGTGCATTCACTGCCTGTCGAGCAGTGGTCAGCGCGACCCGCGGGAACTGACAACCGCCCAGGCCAAGGCGGTCATCGACGAACTCCGCGACCTGCAGGTCTTCTACATCAACATCGGCGGTGGCGAGCCGATGATCCGTCGCGACTTCTTCGACATCATCGGCCACTCCGTCGACAACTCGATTGGTGTCAAGTTCTCGACCAACGGCGCGTACATCGACGCCGACAACGCAAAGCGTCTCGCGGCGATGGACTATCTCGACATCCAGATCAGTCTCGACGGCACCGATGCGGCGACCAACGATGCCGTTCGAGGCTCCGGGTCGTTCGACACCGCAATCGCCGCGATGGACAACCTCGCGCGGGCGAAGTTCGGTCCGTTCAAGATCTCCGTCGTCGTCACCCGTCACAACGTCGCCCAACTCCACGACTTCAAGGCCCTTGCCGACTCGTACGGCGCGCAACTGCGCATCACGCGCCTGCGTCCGGCCGGACGTGGGGCCGATACATGGCACGAACTCCACCCGACCGCCGAACAGCAAATCGACATCTACCGCTGGCTCATCGGACACGGCGAAAATGTTCTCACCGGCGACTCGTTCTTCCACTTGAACGCTCTCGGCGAGCCGCTGCCCGGCCTCAACCTGTGTGGCGCCGGACGCGTCGTGTGTCTCATCGATCCGCTTGGCGACGTGTATGCGTGCCCGTTCGTTCTGCACGACGAGTTCCGTGCGGGCAGCATCCTCGACCCGGGTGGTTTCACCAAGGTGTGGCGCCAAAGCCCGCTGTTCACTTCCCTGCGTGAACCGGAATCTGCGGGCGCGTGTGCATCATGCGGCAGCTACGACGCCTGCCAAGGCGGCTGCATGGCCGCGAAGTTCTTCACCGGACTGCCCCTCGACGGCCCCGACCCCGAGTGCGTCAGTGGACACGGCGAAGAATTGCTGACGGCAAGCACGGCAACGGCTCCTCGCGCAACGAGCAACCATTCGCGGCCGGTTTCGCTGACACGCAAACCAGCCCGTGCGTGATCCGTCGATCATCACGGCACCAAGTGGCGCGCTTCTAAACTGACGCAGTGCACTACGCGATCGTCGCCGCCGTCGCCGTGGTCGGCTATCTGCTCGGCACGTTCCCCAGCGCGATCACCGTTGCAAAGGCCAGTGGCATCGACATCACGTCGCAGGGGTCGGGCAACCCCGGTGCTTCGAACGTCGCACGAACGCTCGGGTGGAAAAAGGGCGTCGTCGTCTACGTGCTCGACGCATTGAAAGGCGTCGTGGCCGTCATCGTGGGCCGCCTTGTCGCGGGCGATGCCGGCGGCTACTGGTGTGCGGCCACTGCGATCGTTGGTCACGTCTTCCCGGTTACCCGTGGCTTTCGCGGCGGCAAGGGTGTCGCCACCGGCAGCGGTGCGATCACGGTTCTGCAGCCCGTGCTCAGCGCCATTCTCTTCGCGCTCTGGATGGTCGTCAGCAAGACGACGAAGAAGGCCTCGATTGCATCCATAGTTGTGACGATTGGGGTGCCCGTCGGTACCGCGATCATCGGTGCACCTGCGTGGGAAGTTCTCGCGATGGTCGGTCTCGCCTTCCTCGTCGTCGCACGACATCTGCCGAACCTGCGCCGACTGCGTTCGGGTACCGAACACTCCTTCAACGGAAAAGCGGCCTGACATGTTGGCCGCAGGAATCGCAACCATCTTCGACAGCCTGCGCGACTTGTCAGATTCACCGGTCTTCTATTTCGTTATCTTCCTGATTGCGGTGCTCGACTCGGTGTTTCCCATCGTGCCAAGTGAAACCATGGTCATCATCGGTGGAGTGGCGGCGGGCCTGGGAGACCTCAACATCGCTGCCGTCATCGCACTCGGCGCAGCGGGCGCGTTCATCGGCGACAACATGTCGTTCGAAATCGGCCTGCGGGCGAAGGAACCCGTGACGAGGTGGTACTCGCGCAGCGAAAAACGCGCCAAACGGCTCGCGTGGGCCGACGAACAAATCGAAGAGCGTGGTGGGCTGCTCCTCATCACCGCACGGTTCATCCCCGGCGGTCGCACGCTTCTCACGCTGTCATGCGGCATCACCGGCCAGCCCCATCGCTGGTTTGCGAAATGGGTCGGAGCCGCAGCCATCATCTGGGCTTCGTACGCGGCACTATTGGGGTACATCGGCGGCAAGACCTTCGAGGACAACCACACCCTCGCTTTCGTGGTCGCCTTCACCACGGCGGTATCGATCACGGTTCTGATCGAGGTCGTGCGCCACTTCCGCAAACGTCGCGCCTGAACCGCCGTCATCGGCGACAGAATGCGCCATGCGCTTCAGCGTCGACCGCACCTGGCGACGGCCCCACGATGGTGACGCCGCCATCGGCGGATCACCCACGCGCGCATTCCGTCTGACAACGGGTGGGCGACGGATCGCCGAAATGATCGAACGTGGCGAAGACATTCCCCCGTCGGCCCGTGTACTGGTTGATCGACTGGTCGATGCGGGGGCCATCCACCCACTGGCCGATCCTTCCGAGCACTCCATCGATGCAGCACACATCACGGCCGTCATTCCGGTGCACCTCACCGACACGTCGGATGGCCCCGCGCTGGCCGCACTCGTTGGCAAGCTCGCCCGTCTCGCCGGCATCGTCGTCGTCGACGATGCCTCACCTCGCTCACTGCCCGCGCTTGCGGCCGGCGACACACCCGTCACGACGATTCGCCGCGATTCGAACGGCGGGCCGGCAGCGGCACGCAACACCGGTTTGGCGCTGGTCGAAACAAGCCACGTCGTTTTCATCGATTCCGATGTCGACTGTCGCGCCGACGACATCGTGGCGCTTGCCGCGTGGTTGGTCGCATCGGAAGCGGCGGTCATCGGTCCGCGAATCTGCACCGACGACGATGGTTCGGTTCTCGGGGCCTACGAAGCGGCACGCTCACCGCTCGACATGGGCGAACGTCCTGCCCGTGTGCGTCCCACCACCCGCGTCGGCTGGTTGCCCGCTGCGGTGATGCTCAGCGAAGTCGCGGCCATTCGCTCGGTCGCAGGCTTCGACGAAGCGATGCGTACGGGCGAAGACGTCGACCTCGTCTGGCGTCTCGACAACGCGGGGTTTCGTTGCCGGTACGAACCATCGATCGAAGTGCTGCACCAACGTCGGTCGACACTCAATGCTCTCGCACGCCAACGCATGGGTTACGGCGAGTCCACCACCGCTCTTCACCGCCGCCACGGTGACAAGGTCGCACCTGCCCGCGGATCGTGGTCGTCGGTCTCGTCGTGGGTCGCACTCGCACTCGGGCTGCCGATCATCGCCGGCTGCACCGCCATCGCAACAGCCGTCATGTTGTCGCGGAAACTTCGCTTCCTGCCCAACAACACCGCCGAGTCCGCACGTCTCGCATGGATGACGCACCTGCAGGTGGGTCGCAACCTCGCATCCGCGATCACAAGAGTGTGGTGGCCGATCGCGTTCGTCGCAGCGATCTTCTCGCGTCGCGCGCGAATCGCGCTGTGCGCCGCGGCCGTTGTTCCGGCGCTCGCGGAATGGTGGGAGAAACGACCGCGCCTCGACCCCGTGCGCTTCACGATTCTCCGCATCATTGACGATGCCGCGTACGGCGCCGGTGTGTGGAAGACGGCGATTCGTGAACGAGATGCGGGCGCGGTGATGCCCGCGATCGCACGCTCCGCTACAGCAGCCGACTGAAACCGCCCGCGCGCGGTACCGTGTTGTCGATGGCACTGCGGCTCACGGTCCGGCGCGACGCCTTCTTCGACCACGTGCGCAGCGTCGCGCGTGACATTCCGCATCTCGTGCCGGTCGTCAAGGGAAATGGTTACGGCCTTGGCCGGGGTCGTCTCGCCGAGTTGATCGGAGACCTGCTCCCTGATGTCGACACGATTGCAGTTGGCACCATTCACGAGGCCAACGACGTGCCCACACGTTATGTGGCACATGTGATGAACCCCGTCAGCGACGCTGACTTTGCCTCGCTTGCAGCCGTACCCGACAATGCAGTTCTCACCGTCGGCTCGCAGCGCGACGTCGACGTTCTCGCACGGAGCGGTTGGAAGGGCCGCGTCGTCGTCAAGCTCGCTTCTTCGATGCGCCGCTTCGGAGTCCATCGTGACGGGTTCGGTGCACTCGTGCACGACGTTGCCCGCGTCGGCGGCACCATTCACGCCTGCAGCATCCACCCACCAACCACTGGCGACGATCCGTCACGTCTCGCCGAGATTCGCGCGTGGCTTCCCCTCCTTCCCGGATGCGTGACGCTGAGTGTCAGCCACCTCTCGCCTGCATCGCTTGCCCAATTGCGCAACGACAGCGACCGTCGCACCGTCGAGGCGCGCCTCGGCACCGCACTGTGGCACGGTACAAAAGGCCACTTCGCGCTGCACGCCGACGTCATCCGCACCGAACCCTGTCGCACGGGCGAAACCGCCGGCTACCGCGCCACTGCCGTGCCCGGTGATGGAACGCTCGTCGTCATTGGCGCAGGCTCGGCACACGGAGTGATGCCCCTCCCGAACGGCGACAGTCCGTTTCACTTCTCGAAACAACGCATCGCGCTCGTCGAATCGCCGTACATGCACTCTTCAATTGCCTTCGTGCCAATGGGTGAACCCTGCCCGGCCGAGGGCGACTTCGTCGACGTGCAACGCCCGTTGACGATGGTGCATCCCGACGTCACCGAATGGGTCTGAGTGTGTCGACGCCGACGACGTTGCCGACCCGCAGCGGGCTCGACCGAAATCCGTCGCTTGATGCCACGCGCGCCATCGCACTGCTCGGCATCATCGTTCTCAACTACCACGGCTACCTGAACGGCTACGAGGCCATCGGTGCGGACAAAGAGAACTTCTTCGTCCGCATCATGGACGCGTGGAACGGCGTTCTTGCTCCGAGCCCGGTCATCTTCGTTCTCGTGTCGGGAATCAGCTGTTCACTTTTCGCCTCGGCGAATTTCGACCGATGGACGCTGGTACGGCGTGGAGTTCTTCTCTTCACCCTCGGGTCGATGTTCGAGTGGGTATGGAACGGAACGATCCTGCCGTACTTCGGTCTTTATTTCGTCCTTGCCGCGGGACTGGTGACATGGTCGCGCCGCAACATCGCCCTCATTGCGATCGTCTGCACGGTTTCCGCCGCGGCATTGTCGATGTGGCGGTTCTTTCGCGAGCGCGACTTTCACTCGACGGCCTGGTTGAATCCCTCGCGCCCCGACACCCCACGCAACTTCGTCTTTCGCTATTTCGTCGACTACACGCACCCGATCCTGCCCTGGTTCACCTTCTTCTGTGTCGGTCTACTCGTCGGGCGATCACTTCCCTGGTTTTTTGCCAACCGTCGCCGGCTCTTCGTTCCCCTTGCAGCGGCGGTTGCGGCCGTCTACACCCTCAGCACGGTTGTTCGCCGCGGAACGGATGGCGCATGGCAACAACTCACCAGCACCGATCCGTTCGAGCGCGGCGTTCTTGCCACACTGGGCGTCACACTGTCGGCGCTGCTCGTCGTCATCGTGGTGTCCTGGGTCGTCGAGGCATTTCCCTCATCACCAATCACCGATGTGTTCGTGCGCGCGGGGCGAATTTCCCTCACGCTGTACGTCCTGCACGGTCTTGCCTACAACCTCGTCATCAACCGGCTCGAGTTGGTTCGCCCGACGGGTCTCGACACGGCACTCGGCTTGTCGGTGTTGATGTGGGTGCTGCTGGTCTCGTTCGGTGC
>JBJTYJ010000005.1:0-3724 GCA_046082705.1 Actinomycetota bacterium
CGGGCGCTTTCGTCGTGACACTCGTGACCGCTCTTCTCGTATCGAGCGACCGCATCAACACGGGATCGGCCACATTGTGTGCCGCGATTCTCGGCCTGTTCATTGCAATTGGTCAGCCCGTACGAACAGCCATTGTGCCGACCCTCGTCCCACAGGAACACCTGATGAACGCGATCATCGTCTCGGTCGTTGCGTCGAATCTCGCACTCATCCTCGGACCCGCCATCGCCGGCCCCGCCATCAGCCGCTGGGGCATCGAAGGTGCGTTCTGGGTTCAGGCGGTCCTCTACGGCATCGGCTTCCTTGCCCTCGTGCCCCTGAAGCTGCCGGCCGTCGTGCCGCGCACGAATCGTCCTCGCCTCCGTAGCGAACTTGCCGCGGGAGTGGGTTTCATCGCCCGTCACCCCGATATTCGGACCCTCTTTATCCTCCTCATGGGGAGCGTGATTTTCATGATGTCCCCGTGGATGGTTCTCGGCCCCCAATTCGCCCGTGAGCAAGTCGACGCCACCGGCGCGTCGGCAACCTTCCTCTACACAATGCTCGGCCTCGGACAGTTCGTCACCTCGATGTGGCTTTTGCGGAATTCACATCGGGTGAAACAAAAGGGTCTGTGGTTCATGCTGGGATTGACCACCGGTGCAACGGTTCAAATACTGATCGGTCCTGCGCCGTCGTACATCACCCTCGCCTTGATCCTCTTCGCGTGGGGGCTTACCGGTGGCTTCTACCTGAATCTCAATCAAACGCTTCTGCAGGGCAACACTCCACCCGAGGTGATGGGCCGTGTCATGTCGGTGCACAGTCTCTTGATGGTGGGCCTCGCCCCGATGGGTGCGCTCCTCATCGGCTATGCCGCCCGGCACCTGCATTCTCTTCCCGAAACGATCTCGGGAACCGGCGCCGCGATGCTTCTCCTCGTTCTGGTCGTACTCGCCACACAGCGACGCTTCCGCACCTTGTCCTGACTTCGTCGGACGGCGTCACTCGTCGTAACGTCGTCGCATGTCCAACGAAGCCGTCTGGCGTACAAATCCCAACGATGTCGAGCCGATGATCGCCACCAACCCCAACATCAAGGGAGAGGTGCACGTGCGCATTCTCAGCCGCACACCGACGGTTCTCGAGAACACCTTTCCGCCCAACACGTGGCTGGGTCGCCACGTTCACGCCTCCGACACGCTGTACATCATCAAGGAAGGCGAGTTTCACATCGAAGGCGAGGGCGTCTTCCATCCCGGCGACGTGCGCTTCGTCGCCAAAGGCCACGCCTACGGCCCCGAGTGGGCGGGGCCCGAGGGGGCAAAACTTCTCATCGTCGCCGTCAACGGCAACTTCGGTACCGACTGGGTCTAGGGCTCCGACTGGAGCCAGTCGTCTTCTAGGGCTCCGTATGGAGCCACAGCGTGTCGGCGTCGGAGCGGGGGCTCGTGCGTGAAGCGCAGACAACCACGCGGTGACCCGGCTGCACCCGCCCCGCGGCGCGTACGGCGTCGAGCGCCAGTGGAATGGCGTCCTCAAGGCGTCCCGGCCTGTCGACAACGGTGGGTATGACGCCTCTCAAGGCGACCAGTACTCGCGCCGTTGCGGGGTCTGGAGTCACGGCGAGAATCGGTGCGCTCGGCCGACAGGCGGCCAATAAACGGGCGCTGTAGCCCGTATAGGTGAGGGCCAGAATTGCATCCGCCCCGATGCGCTTGGCAAGGGCGCTGGCTGCGGCCGTGACCGCCGCCGTCGCAGGGTTGGCGTCGGCGAACAGGTTCGGCAGGTTGACGTCGGCCTCGGCTCCCCGACAAATGCGCGCCATCGCCCGCACCGCTCCGGCGGGGTCGTCGCCAACGGCCGTTTCGCCCGACAGCATCACCGCGTCGAAGCCATCGCGGACCGCAGCCGACACATCGGCAACCTCGGCACGGGTTGGACGCGTCGAGGAGATCATCGATTCGAGCATCTCGGTCGCGCAAATCGACATCTTGCCCATCTCGATGGCCCTCCGCGCGAGGCGCCTCTGCACGGGAGGCACGTCCTCGTAGGGAATCTCGACGCCAAGGTCACCACGCGCAGCCATCACGCCGTCACCCGCTGCGAGGATTCCATCGAGGTCGGCGAGGGCCTGTGGCCGCTCGATCTTTGCGATCACCAAACCCGCGGCACCGAACAACCCGCGCACCTGTTCGACGTCGCGCGACGACTGCACGAACGACACCGCGACGATCTCGACACCCGCCCCACGAGCCACCGCTATGTCGGCGCGGTCCTTGTCCGACAATAGGTCACCGGAGATCGACGTGTCGGGCAAGTTGACTCCCTTCCCCCGCTTCAGAACGCCACCATCGACGACTCGAACCACCAGCGACATGGCATCGACGGAAACGATGCGGGACGAAATTCGCCCGTCATGGAGCAACAGCCGTTGGCCCGATTCAATCGAAAGATCACTCGCACCGTTCATCAATTCTTCAAGGCCAAGTTCGGCGAGCGTGAAGGTCACTTCGTCGCCTTCCGTCAGGACGCGCTCCTCACCCGTGTACCGCATCTTCGGACCCTGGATGTCGACCAAGATCGCAGCGAGCGGTGTGGCGCGGCGAACAAGCTTGATCGAGTCGCGCAGTCCGTCAGTTGTCAGGTGCGAGCAGTTCAAACGGAAGACCGACGCACCGGCATCGGTGAGTGCCTTCACGCCGTCGTCGGTTGCCGATGCCGGGCCCAACGTCGCAATTATCTTGGTTCTGCGGTCCACTTTTCCTCCGTCAGCGCCTTCCGGTGCGAGAATACGGTATGGCTCTCGCCCGCTCTGCGACTCAAACGATCGTCACACTTGATCTCGAGGGCGTCCTCGTTCCCGAGATCTGGATTGCCGTCGCCGAGACAACGGGCATCGAGGAACTTCGGCGAACGACACGAGACGAACCCGACTACGACGTTTTGATGCGCGGACGCCTCGAAATCCTCGACGCCCACGGATTGACCATGTCGGCGATCGAAGAAGTCATCGCAACGCTGTCACCACTCGCGGGAGCTCGCGATTTTCTCGACGAGCTGCGGTCGATCACGCAGGTCGTCATCCTTTCCGACACGTTCGAACAGTTCGGTCGTCCGCTCATGCGACATCTCGGCATGCCAACGCTCGTTTGCCATCGCCTCGTCGTCGAAAACGACCGCATCGTCGATTACGAATTGCGCCTCGACGACCAGAAGCGCCGCGCCGTCGAAGCGTTCCAAGCGCTCAACTACCGGGTGGTCGCCGCTGGCGACTCGTACAACGACACCGCAATGCTCGGAGCGGCCGAACACGGCTTTCTCTTCCACGCCCCCGACAACGTGAAGCGCGAGTTCCCCCACTTCCCGGCCCTCGATACCTACGGCGACCTCCTCGCCCGCATCAAGCAAGTTCTCTGAGCCCCATGCCCAACGCATCACGCGAACTGTGGAGGGTGGTCGAGCCGTATCACCAGGTGGCATACAGGTCGCCCGAAGCGACGACCGCCTACACCGCTCTCGGTCTCACGATTCCACAGCACCAGTACTTCGCCAACCGCACTGCGGTCATGGGCCCCGTGGGCACGACCACCGCGTCCGCCGTGCTCTACGGCTTCAACCCGACATACGTCGCAACCGCCATTCCCGAAATCTGGACCATCGCCGATCCAAAGGTCATCTGCGATGCGCGTCGCGATGCCGCAGTCGCATGCCTGCGGCGAATCATTCCCGGAATCGAAAGCTC
>JBJTYJ010000006.1:0-3375 GCA_046082705.1 Actinomycetota bacterium
CCAGGGTTGCTCCGTCGACCTGGACGGTGGATGCTCCGCCCGAGATGGGGCGCATGGTGGTGGGGATGCGAACGGTTGCCATGCGCGTCACGCTATCGGCGGCACTTTGTCGCGCCACGGAGCCGCAGCCTCGAGCTGCGACGCGATACGAACGAGCACGTCTTCCCTGTTGGCCGCGGCGATGAACTGCACACCCATTGGCAAGCCGTCGCTACTCCAGTGCAGCGGCAGGCTGACCGCGGGTTGGCCCGTCACGTTGATCTGCGCGGTGTACTGCAGAATCGAACGCAGACGCAGGCCCGCCTCGGGGCCGGTGAGCCAACCCAACTTTGGCGGTGGTCCTGCGAGCGTGGGTGTGACCAGCAGGTCGTAACCCTGTGAACCGTTCGCGGGGGTCCACCAGTCGAGCATGCGCCGTGACCATGCGTGCATCCAGTTCACCATCGTGATGTATTGCGTCGCGCTGATCGACTTGCCGATCTCACGCATGAAGAGGTTGTCCATCTCGATGTCGTCCTCGCGGACGGGGCGACCGATGATGCGTTCGACGTCGGTCAAACCCGCGTCGGTGGCGACGGCGACGATGCCGGTGAACGTATCGGCGAAGTCGGGGTCACCCATGGCGGCCGGATAAGCGTCTTCGACGATGTGACCGAGTGACTCCAACCGTTTGCGCGTGCACACCATCGACTCACGCGTCTCGGGATGATCAACGCCTCCGTCCATCAACGGGCGGTCGAGGATTCCGATGCGCAGGAACCCGACGGGCCGCCCGATCTCTTCCATCAGCGGTCGCACGAACGGCGGCGCAGTGTACGGGTCGCCCGATTCGTACCCCGACAAGATGTCGAGCATCAGCGCCGTGTCGCGCACGCTTCGCGTTACGACGCCGTCGATCGTCGCACCCATCCACGACTCTCCAGCATCCGGGCCCTTGCTGATGCGGCCACGTGACGGCTTCAAACCAACTAGTCCGCACTCGCTTGCGGGAATACGAATCGATCCACCACCGTCGTTGGCATGACCAACGGCGACGATGCGTGCGCTCACCGCGGCAGCCGATCCTCCCGACGAACCACCGGTCGAATGGTCGAGGTTCCACGGGTTGTGTGCCGCACCGTACGCAAGCGGCTCGGTGGTGATGGTGCTGCCGAATTCGGGTGTGTTGGTACGGCCGATGATCACAGCGCCCGCGCGTCGCAACCTTCGCGTGATGTTCGAGTCGACAGGTGCGATGTAACCTGCACTCTTCAACGCGCGCGAACCCATGTGGTGCGGCTCACCCGCGATCGCAGCCTCGAGGTCTTTCACAACCACCGGCACGCCGTGCAGCGGTGTCGTCACGGGGCCGGTCGACAGTGCCGCTGCTTCCTGCGTTGCCTTCTCGAAACGCGGGTGAATGATCGCATTCAGTTTCGGATTGATCGCCTCGGCGCGCGCGATCGCCGCGGCGGTCAGTTCTGCCGGCGACACCATGCCGCGGTGCAATGCGCCGATTTGGTCGTTCGCGTCGAGGTTGAGAAGAGAATCTGCGTTTCCTGAACTCATGTCAGAACCCTACGCTTCCACCATGCGCGTGCTCGCCGCCCTCGACAAGTTCCGCGGCACCGCGACGGCAAAGGAAGCATGCGCGGCCGTCGGCCACGCCTGTTGGGAACTCGGTTTCGACTGTGACGAGGCGCCTCTTGCCGATGGTGGTGAAGGAACGCTCGACGTTTTGGGTGGGCCGAATCGCACCAGCCGGGTGACGGGCCCGCTCGGCGACACCGTCGAAGCGGCGTGGCGACTGTCGCGCGATGTCGCCGTCATCGAGATGGCACGCGCATCGGGACTGCAACTGGCCGGTGGCGCGGATCGCAACGATCCGGTTGCGGCCAGCACCACCGGAACCGGAGAACTCATCGACCAGGCGCTCGACGCAGGTGCGAAAAAGATCATCGTGTGTCTCGGCGGATCCGCGACGACCGACGGCGGCTACGGCGCCGTGCGTGCCATCCATGCTCCGGCACGACTGAAGGCCGTCGAGTTCATCGTCGCGTGCGATGTCACGACACGCTTCACGGATGCAGCACGGGTGTTTGCACCCCAAAAAGGTGCCAAGCCGACACAGGTGGAACTACTCACCGGTCGCCTCGAACGTCTGCATCAGCTGTACGTCGAACAGTTCGGCGTCGACGTCCGCGACGTCGAAGGTGCTGGCGCAGCAGGAGGACTGGCCGGCGGCCTCGCCGCACTCGGCGCACAGCTGGTTCCCGGCTTCGACGTTGTCGCCGACGAAATCGGTCTCGACGATCGTGTTGACCTCTGCGACATCGTCATCACGGGCGAAGGTTTCCTCGACGAACAAAGCTTTGCTGGCAAGGTCGTCGGCGGCATGCAGGGCCTCGCCGAAATGAAACACAAACGCTTCGGCGCCATCGTCGGCGACGCCGACATCACCGTGAACTTCCCGGTCGCGAACCTCACCGCGCTCTACGGCCTCCACGAAGCGACGACGAAGACCCGCACATCCATCGAACGCGCCGCCATCGAACTGTTGCGCCGCTTGGCGGCGTGACACATCAGCCCGTGGTTGTCGTGGTTTCTGCGACAACCGGCGCGACCGTCGTGTCGGCCGCGGCCGGAACCTGACCCGGTAGCGGCTTGCCCGCAAGGTCTGTACCGAGCAGAACCATCACGCTTGCCTCGCCGATGTTGCCCGTTTCACTGGGAACGGGGTCGGGCATCGGCGCGGTTTCCACGTTGCCAAGCGACGCGGCGACCGACGCTGCGGCGGCTTCGCTCCCCGAGAAGTAGTACACCTTCGTCACGGTTTGCTTCGGCGTTGCATCGCTCTTCGTGAGCGCGGGCTGAACGATGAAGCCCAAGCCCTGCAGGGCGACGGTCATGTCACCCGCAGCGCCCGATACGCCGGCTGCGTTGACAACCTGAACCTTGAAGCCGGTGGTCGGTCCGCTGGGAGTCGTGGTGGTTGCGCCGGCAATGGTGGTGTCGGTCGCCAGCGTGGTGTCGGGGGCTGCGCTGCCGCCGCCGTTGTCGCTGTCGTTGTTGATGTCGCGAAGAATGAAAAAGCCGAGAATTACGGCAACGGCCGCGGCCACCAGACTGGCTGTCGCGTTGAAGCCCTGGGGGCCACCAAGGCCAGCCGAACCACCGCGGCGTGCACCTGCTTGACGACTCATGACTACCTCCGTCTTTGTGAACGGTTCAAAACACCACCGTAGTTGGGAAAATGGAGCCGAGTGTGGGATTTGAACCCACGACCTACCGCTTACAAGGCGGTTGCTCTGCCCCTGAGCTAACCCGGCGTGACGGGGCACAGTCTAAGGGCGTCGGTTCCTGAGAATTTCATACGTGGCAAGGGCTCCGGCCACC
>JBJTYJ010000007.1:0-8687 GCA_046082705.1 Actinomycetota bacterium
CTCTCATGGACGGTGACCAAGCGATGATGCGTGCGCTCGCCAAGCAGGCGGTGCAACGGTTCGCCGGGATGGAGCCCGGTCGTCCCGTCGGCGGCACGTACTACCTGTACCGCACGCTGAGAAACCTCGACCTCGACAACATGATGAGCAAGATCGAGCAGGCCAAGTCAAACGACGGCCAACAGCCGATCGACGACTTGGAGCGTCGCCTCGAGAACGACGAGATGCAGCACCGCATCGAAAAGTTCAAGCAGGAAATCGAAGCAGAGATCCGTCGTCGGTTGGTTGCCGACCGCGGTGCGGAGGCGATGGCAAAGACTCTCCGCAAGCCGTTGCCCGAGGACGTCGAGTTCATGCACGCGTCGCGCGACGAAATGCAGAGCCTGAAGAAGGCCCTCTATCCGCTGACCCGAAAACTGGCCGCACGATTGGCCCGCAAGCGTCGTCACGGCCGCAAGGGGCCCCTCGACTTCCGCAACACGGTTCGTCACTCACTCAACTACGGCGGCGTGCCCGCCGAACCGAAGTTCAAGTACCCGCGACCCGCCAAGCCGGAACTCATGGTCGTCGCCGACATCTCGGGCAGCGTGGCTGCGTTTGCGCGTTTCACGCTGATGCTGGTGTACGCAATCCAGGGCCAGTTCTCGAAGGTGCGCTCGTTCGTGTTCATCGACGGTCTCGACGAGGTCACCGAGTACTTCAAGGCGACCGAGGACATCACCGAGGCCATCCACCGGGTCAACACCGAGGCCGACGTCGTTTGGGTCGATGGCCACAGCGACTACGGGCACGCTTTCGAGGTGTTCTGGGAGCGCTACGGCAAGGACGTCGGTCCGAAGACAACCGTCTTGTTGCTCGGTGACGCACGCAACAACTATCACGCGGCCCAAAGTTGGGTTGTCCGCGAGATGAAGCACCGCGCGCGTCACGTGTACTGGTTGAACCCCGAACCCCGTTCGTACTGGAATACGGGTGATTCGATCGTTGGCGAGTACGGCACTCACACCGACGGTGTCTACGAATGCCGCAACCTGCGCCAGCTCGAGGCGTTCGTGGAGAAACTGGCGTGACCGGAACCCGTATCATCCTCGTGCGTCACGGCGAGTCGCAGGTGGCGGTCGACAAGATGATCGGTGGCCCGCGCAAGTGCTCCGGCCTCTCGGCGCTCGGTCGCAAACAAGCCGAAGCGTTGAATGCCCGTTGGCATTCCGAAGGTATCGAGGCACCGACGGCTTTCGTGGCGAGCAACTACAAGCGTGCAATAGAGACCGCGAACCTCATTGCACCGTCGCTCGGTCACCCTGACATCGTCATCGATGCCGACTGGGGCGAACACGACCCTGGCGAGGTGTGTGACGGCATGACCTATGCAGACTTCGTCGAAAAGTTCGGGCATCGCGATTGGTCGATCGACCCCTACGACGAGACATACCCGGGCGGGGAAACCGTCGCGGCCTTCCAATTCCGTGTCGGAGGCGCCCTGCGGCGCACGGTCGATACCTGGTCGGGCGGCACCGTGGTGGTTGCCTGTCATGCCGGCGTCATCGACACCTGTCTGCGTCACGCCCTGCGCAGCGCTCCGGTGGGTGAGTTCGAGGTGCACACCCTCAACACTTCGGTGACCGAGCTGGTACACGTACGTCCCGGCCGTTGGCAGATCGTTCGTTACAACGACGCCGGTCACCTCGCGGGCTTGCCAAGAAGCACCAACTAGCGGAGAATCTTCCCCGAAGCGATCGGGGGAGACATGGGGCAGTTGGGTCAGAAGGTCGCCGTCGTCATCGGCGGACACAGCGGCTTCGGTGAGGCGATCGTTCGACGCTTCGCGGCGGAAGGCGCGCGCGTGGCGATTGCGGCGCGTCGGGCAGATTTGGTGAATGCAGCCGCTGCCGAAGTTGGCGGCAAGGGCTACACCTGCGACATCACGGTCGACGATGACGTCGTGGCGTTGGTGTCGGCGGTCGAAGCCGATTTCGGCAGGGTCGACATCGCGGTCAACTGTGCGGGTTACGAACAAAGCACGCCGATCGCCGATCTCACGCCCGAGAAGCTGACGGCCATGCAAGCGGTGCAGTTCACCGGCGCGATCTACTGCATGCGGCACTTCGGCAACTCGATGGCTGCGACGGGAGGCGGTTCGTTCCTTTCGATCTCGTCTCAGACGGCTCACAGCCCGGCCGTTGGTCTTGCGGCATACGGCAGTTCGAAGGCGGGTGTCGAGTATGCGACGAAGATCGCAGCCGTGGAGTACGGCCCGAAGAAGGTCAGGTTCAACTGCGTGGCGTCGGGGCTCATCGAAACCCCGATGACGGCGCGCATCTTCCAGGTGAAGCCCGCGATTCAGGCATTGCAAGAACTCACACCGTTGCGACGCATGGGCTCGTCGGATGACATCGCGAAGGCTGCGTTCTTCTTCTGCAGTGACGAGGGGGCGTTCGTCACCGGCCAGACCTTGTGCGTCGACGGCGGCGCGACCCTTCACGGGCTGCCAACTGCGTTTCACTATGCAGATGCGGCACGTAGGTATGCGGAGTCGGCAAACGGCGACGCGGGAAAGCCCTCCTGAGTCGCCGCATCGTCGTTGTCGGTGCGGGCGCCGGCGGCTGTGTGGCCGCCGCGCGTCTTTTCGATGCCGGTTACGAGGTGCATCTCTTCGAGTCCGGTGAGGTTTCGGCAACGAACACCTCACCACATCTCGCAATATCGACTTCACGAAATGATCTGATCGATACATCGGTCTACGCCTCGACCTACACCGGTGGGTTCCGCTACCCCTACTTGCGCGGACGGGCCCTTGGCGGCACGACCGCCATCAACGCACTGGTGCAAATGTGGGGCACGAAGGACGATTGGGACGCGTGGTCCGCCCTTTACGGATGCACCGGCTGGAACTGGCGTTCCGTCAGCGCGGAAATTGCATCGCTCGGCTTTCCATCGCACTTCGCTTCGGCAGGTGAGTCCGGACCGCTGACGGGTGCGGTATTGGCCGCGGCTCGTGGAATGGGTGCCGGCGAGTGTCGACACGTGGGTGAGACCTACGATGGGGCGGGACCCGTCGCCTTGTCGTTGCGCGAGGGTCGTCGCGCCGATGCATCCAGCGTGTTC
Organism: Actinomycetota bacterium; assembly: GCA_046082705.1. GTDB lineage: Bacteria > Actinomycetota > Acidimicrobiia > Acidimicrobiales > Ilumatobacteraceae > F1-20-MAGs119. The sequence goes on from JBJTYJ010000007.1 coordinate 3,106, forward strand.
ATCACGCCGCGGGTGCTCGAAGACGCGGGTCGCATGGTCGTCCATGCCGGGGAACCGGTCGCCGAGATAGCGGTCGAAGCCGATCGTGCACGTGGCGTGGTAGTTGGTGACGAGGAGTTTGTTGCCGATGGCGTGGTGCTCGCTGCGGGCACGGTGTGGAGCCCGATCCTCTTGCGAAGAAGCGGAGTGTCGCGGGCGGGGATCGGCCGGAATCTGAAGGACCATCCTGCGATCTCGTTGTGGTTGCGACTTCGCAACGGTGTCGAGGCCGCTGCGGGGAGCCTCGACGTCACGGGCATCGTCGTGGCATCATCGGTCGACGATTCGGACATCAACCTGCTGCCCGTCGACCCCAATCAACTGGTCGTCGCAGTGACGAAAGTGTCGTCCGTTGGTCACGTGGCCGAGGTGGACGGCACCGCCGAGGTGGTGTTGGGAACGCTCGAAACGCACGACGATGCGACGCGCATGCTCGCTGCGTTGCGGCTGGCAGCGGATCTGTGTGCGACAAAAGAGTTCGGGGACGTCGTCGAGTCGGTTTCCATCGACGCCACCGGCACACCTCTCGCGGCTTTGCTCGCCCATGACGACGAAACGATCATCTCCTACGTACGGCGTCAGCCCGGCGCATACTCACACGCCGTTGGCACGTGTCGCATGGGTGTGGAACGCGACAGCGAGGCGGTCGTCGACAACGCGGGAGCGGTCTTCGGAGTGGACGGTCTCTGGGTCGCGGACGCGTCGGTGTTCCCTGATCTTCCCCGTGCCGCGACTCAGATGCCGGTGATGGCGGTGGCCGGACGCATCGCTTCGGGAGTTGCAGAACGCCTGCGTTGACCGCGTGTCAGAATTGCCCGCATGGCGCACGAAGGGGTTCCGTTTGCACTCGGTTTGCATGAGGTTGCCGACGGCTGCCATGCCTACTTACAGCCCGACGGTGGTTGGGGTTACAGCAACGCGGGTCTTGTCGTCGGAGACGGCGCCTCATTGCTCGTCGACACGCTCTTCGACCTCGACCTGACAGCAGCAATGTTGTCGGCCATGGCCGACGCCACGAGCGCAGCACCCATCGGCACCGTGGTGAACACGCACGCAAACGGTGACCACTGTTACGGCAACCAACTCGTCGCGGATCTCGAGATCATCGCGTCGCGGGCCGCCGCGGAGGAGATGAACCATGTGCCGCCGGCGATAATGGCGCAATTGAACGCGGCACCGGGCGACGTCGGTGAACTGTTCCGCTCATTCTTCGGGGACTTTCGCTTCGACGGAATCGAACTCACCTCACCGTCGCGTACGTTCGAAGGTCGTCTCGAGGTGGAGATAGGCGGCCGAGCGATCGAATTGATCGAAGTCGGACCCGCACACACGAACGGTGACACCATCGTCGTGGTTCCCGACTCGAGAACCGTGTTCACGGGCGACATCCTCTTCAACGGTGGTGCCCCCATCGTGTGGGCGGGGCCGCTCGAGAACTGGATCGCGGCATGCGACCTGATGCTGGGGATGGACGTCGAGACTGTGGTGCCGGGTCACGGACCGGTCACCGACAAGGCGGGTGTCGTGGCCGTGCGCGACTATTTGACCACCGTTCTCGGAGCGGCACGGGAGTGCCATGCCAACGGGGTCGACGCGTTCGATGCGGCATGGCAGATCGTGCGCGAGATGCAGGGAAATGCCGCGACCCGGGACCTTCGCGAATTTGGTCGCATCGCGGTGAACGTCGACACGGTCTACCGCAGTACGGACGTCAATTACGAAACGCCGAACGTGATCGAGCAGTTCAGGCGGATGGCCGAGATCGAATCGCGCGCTTTGCGAGAATGAACCACGCGACGATCACGCATATCGAAAAGATGATCCATTGGATCGCGTACGAGAGATGCGAACCTTCGGTGAGTTCCGGGTTGGCCACAGTTGCGATGCTGTCGACGATGTCGTCGTTTCCCGAGGTCGACTGCAGAAAGTCGACGTAGAAAGGCAAGACGGTTTGGTCGTCGGACTCCTTCATCTGTCCTGCCATCCGTGCCACATCGACGCGCTGAACTTCGCGGAGCACGCCCTCCGAGGGGTCGGTCAGTCCGCCGAGACGACGTTGCTGGGACTTGCGCGCCCGGGCAAGAAACTCCACCTCACCCGTCGTCGGAGGCGGAATCTCGGCCGACAGAGGAACGAACCCGCGGTCGACGAGGATGACGTACTTGTTGCCGTCGAGCGCGAAGTCGAGTGGTGTCAATGCGTCGACGCCTGCGGTGTTGTTCTGACTGCGATTGAGAACGATGACTTCGTCCTCCGGGCGGAACGTTCCCCGCACCACGACCGGACGCCACTCAACATCTTCCGGCGAGAGGCCGACGAGGTCGGTGATCGCGGCGGGTGGCATGCTCGCGCGGCTGCGCACCTGTTCGTTGAAAGTTCGGCGGTCCTCGAGGCGACCGAACTGCCATGCGGAGAGGTTCACCATGACGACGACGAGCACGATTGCGAGGGCATGAAGGGCGATCATGCGGGGTCGCAAGAGGGGTTTGAAACGGTTCGACGCCACCGAACCCGACGCTAGTTTGTGCCGGTGCGTGATCTCTCGTCGCTGACGCCTGCTTTCTGGGAGCAAGTGTTCGGCCCGGGCGTGTCGACGGGTGAACCCGACCGCATCGGTGAGGGAATGATCGGTGCCAACTACCGCGTCGCCATCGTGTCGAACAGGTCGGACGTGCCCGCCTCGGTGGTCGTGAAATTGCCTTCTCCGGGTGAGGAGAGCCGGGCAGCGGGTATTGCGCACCGCACCTACGAACGCGAGGCGAAGTTCTACATGCGTCTCGCCGGCACCGTCGACGTGCGTCGCCCGCAGTGTCACTGGGTTGAGTTCGACGAGTCGACGCACGATTTCGTCCTCGTACTGGAAGACCTGGCGCCTGCCGTGCCGGGAAACCAGATCACCGGCTGCACGGTCGACGAAGCCGCGCGTGCAGTCGTCGAGTTGGCGAAGCTTCATGGTCCGCGCTGGGGCGACCCAACGCTGTACGACGTCGATTGGCTGCAGCGCCGCACGGCGCGAGCCGACGGGGAGTTGCTCCAGGCCGTCTATCAGCACCTCATGGCGGCGTTTCTCGCGACGTACGCCAAGTACTTCACCCCGCAGCAGCACGACCTGGCAGTGGCTTTCGGCCCGCGTCTCGCCGACTGGATCGACGGTCGCAGCAGCACGCTGACGCTCGGTCACGGCGACTACAGGCTCGACAACCTCCTCTTCGGCACCGACGCGGGTGGTCCGCCCGTTGCGGTCGTCGATTGGCAGACGCCGAATCACGGACCGGGTGTCGTGGACGTTTCGTACTTCATGGGCGCGGCCGTGATGCCCGACGTGCGACGTTCGATCGAGGGCGGTCTCATCGACGACTACATCTCGGCGATTCGTGCCTACGGAATCGAACTCGACCGTGTCGCGTTCCTGCGCGAGTACGCGCATGCCAGCTTCGCCGGCCTGGTGATGGCTGTGGTTGCCTCGATGGTCGTGACCAAGACCGAACGCGGTGAGGCGATGTTTGCGGCGATGGCGACCCGCGCCGCACGACACGCGCTCGATCTCGACGCACACGACTTGTTGTGAAAGAAGAGACGACATGACCGCCGACCTGCCCGATTTCCACATCCCGCACGACGAAAAGATCTCGTGGATGGTCGAGACGAACGGTTGGGCGATCGAGTCGGTCCCGCCCGGTGCGTCGACGACGGCGGATGGCGTGCCCATGCCGACGTACTCGTACACGGTGAATTTTCCCACGGCTCTTTCCATGCCCGAGGTCGTCATCCTTGGCCTGACCCCGGTGGCGTGCCGTGGCCTGTTCGATCTGATCGCCGACGTTTGTGGGTCGGGGCAGTCGATCGAAATCGATGCCGAAATCGTTGGTCTTTTCGATGGTGAGCAGCGAGCAAAGTTCGTGCTCGTCGACGGATCCACCCATGGGCACCTGTTCGCGAGTGCAACGTCGTGGCACAAGGGTCGGACATTTGACGTGGTTCAAATGCAGTGGCCCGACCGCAACGGTTTCCTGCCCGGTGAGGCGGGCTTCGACCAACGCCTGCGCTTCACCCAACCGTTGCTCGGCTGAACCGGCTCAGGCTGGGGCGAAACCCCTGGTTTCGTTCAACAACGCCGCAAGTCGGTCGAGTGTGGCGACGTGGCCGGCGATTGCGCCGCTGCGCCAGGCGGGGTCGATCGGTGCAAGTCGCACGAGCGTTTCGAAAGAAGCGTTCGGACGGCCGAGGGCGATGCGCAGTGCGATGGTGAGTGCGCCGTAAGGATCGTCATCGATCGCGGCCATCAGCGTTTCGACGTCGTGCTTCGACAGGCGGCGGGCGAGGTGCTGCGCAGCGATGCGGCGCGTGAGGTAGGGCGCGAAATACCGCGCGTAGCGATTTTGCAGTTCGCCTCGCAGCCAGTCGTCGCCACTGACCCGCGAACGACACGTCGCACTGCCGCATGCGCAGTCGAACTCGTCGTAGTCGCTGCCGTCGGACATTGCGTAGTCGAAGGTCAGCGCTTCGCCGGCGGAGATGTCGCGCATCGCAACCACCTGTGCCGCCCCACCCATGCCGCAGTTCGGGTCGCACGAATGGTTCACCGCATCACCGGGCTCGCGGACCGTGGGTCCCAGCAGGTACGTGTCATCGTCGATCTGAATCGACCGTGATCGCCGCTCGGGGTCTTGGAGGTCGAACGTGGCCCTGTCCATCAACGTCCCCCCGAAGGCAGCGACGATCGTTCCCTCGGGGATCGGCGCGACGGCGTACGACCCGAAGCCTGCTCCTGCGGCGGGGCGCATTTCCGCAAGCGACGTGAGGAAGTTCTCGGGCATCGGGCGCAAGATAACGGGACGAGGTGCCCACCAAAAAATTCCTTTGCCCTTTCCGTTGCCCTTTCCGTTGTCGTGGCTAACATGAAGGTGCTTCAGCATCACGAGTGACCGGGAAACCGGTCCGGCAACCGGGGTTGGTCCACGGTGCCAGCTCAACCGGCAACGGTTGGGGATGTGGCGGGAAACCGCAACGGACCCTGTCCCTCGTACTGCAAAGCACAGCGTCGAAACGTGAGAGCTTCAGCGGAAAGGAGAGGGACAGTGTCAGGACATGGACGTGACTATCCGGCCACCGGTGCATGGCGCGCAGGCGAACCCACCGGCACGCGCAAGTTCTTCTCGCTGCCCGCTGATCGGGCGGTCGCCCTCGACGTTGGTTCCACGCTGACGGGTGTCACCGTTGCCTACGAAACATGGGGCTCGCTTGCTGCCGACGCAAGCAACGCGATTCTCCTCTGTCATGCGTGGACGGGAGACTCGCATGCCGCTGGTCCGGCCGACGACGGGCATCCGACACCGGGCTGGTGGGAGGGACTCATCGGTCCCGGTCTCGTCATCGACACGAACGAGTTCTTCGTCGTCTGCGCCAACGTGCTGGGCGGCTGTCAGGGCAGCACCGGCCCCGCGTCACTACATCCGGCCGATGGTCGACCGTACGGTTCGCGATTTCCCGTGATCACGATTCGCGACATGGTGCGCGCGCAGGCGCGTCTCGCCGACAGTCTC
>JBJTYJ010000008.1:0-2541 GCA_046082705.1 Actinomycetota bacterium
TCGGGGAGTGCGGTTGCGAGTTCGTTGCGTGCGGCGAGGGGAAGGTTCGTGATGTCGGCCGGTGCGCGCAGCTGTTCGTACAAGGCCTGCCACACCTGCTTCACCCGGTAAGCGGGCTGGCCGACGAGCACGTGGGCGATGTCGTCGGCGGTGGCGTCGTAGAGGGTGGTGTTCACCTGACGTCGCCCACGAAAGCGCGCTCGCGGTACACCGGAGCAAAACCCAGCTTGCGGTACATGGCGACGGCCGCTTCGTTGTTGGTGTCGACGTAGAGCATGCCCGTCGATGCGCCGTGCGCCGCGAGCCAATCGAGACCGGCGATCGTGAGCTTTGAGCCGAGGCCGCGTCCGGCGAACGCGGGATCCGCAGCGATGACGTAGATCTCGCCGACCGAGCCGGGGTGCATCTTCGTCCAACAGAAGCCGGCGATTCGTCCGTCGATTTCTGCGATGCGGAATCCGTCGGCGTCGAACCATGGTTCGCGGGTGCGTGCTGTGAGGGTGTCGATGTCCCAGTCGCCCTGTTCGGCGTGGCTGGCAAAGGCGCGGTTGTTGACGTCGAGCCACGCCACGGCGTCGGCAGCAAACGAAAACCCACGGGTGAAGCCGACCTCGACACGCTCGGACAGTTCCGTTGCGAGGGGGAGGGAACGTCGCATCTGGAACAGTTCGCGCCCCGGGTGCATGTCCACCTTCTCGGCAAGTTCGAAGTAGATCGCCGATGGTTCGAACACCCACCAATGCACGTGTCCGCCGCCTTCGCTGCGCACCACGTCGAGCGCGGCATCGAGCATCGCCGGGCCGATGGCGGCCATGTCGTAGCGGTGGTGCGGATGGACGACGAGGTCGAGGCTCCAACTGTCGTTGCCGCGCGAGACCTGTGCGTACGCAACGGAGTGGTCGTGGTCGTCTTCCCAGCCGATGATGGCGGCGAAACCCTTGCGTCCGCCCTGGCGCAGGTCGAGCCACAGGTGGTCGGAGAGTGCGCGCTGGCCATCGGCACGTTCTGCAGCCTCGAGGAGACCGTTCACGACCTCGAAGCCCTGGGCGTCGATGTTCCGGCGAATCTCGAGGCGCAGCACTCCGTCAGGGTACCGCCGCTGCGTCGGGTGCTGGGTAGTGTCGCCGCACATGGGCAAACCTCGGTCGGCAGCATCGCGCGCAAAGGTCGTCGCCGAACGACTGGCGGTTGAATTCCCCGAGGCGCGTTGCGAGCTCGACCACCGCAATGCCTTCGAACTGCTCGCCGCGACGATTCTCTCGGCGCAGTGCACCGACGCCCGCGTGAACATGGTGACGCCCGCTTTGTTCGCAGCATTCCCGACACCCGAAGACCTTGCGAACGCCGACGTTTCGCGCGTGGAAGAGTTGGTGCGATCGACCGGCTTCTACGCATCGAAGGCGAAGAACCTCATCGGCATGGCACGTGCGCTCATCGAACGTTACGACGGGGAAGTGCCGCGCGACCTGGAAGAGCTCGTGACGTTGCCCGGCGTCGGACGCAAAACCGGCAACGTCGTGCGCAGCGTCGTGTTCGATCTCCCGGGACTTCCCGTCGACACCCATGTCGGCCGGTTGTCGCGCCGTTTGGGTCTGACGACGCAGGAAGACCCCGTCAAGGTGGAACTCGAGTTGAACAAGTTCCTGCCTCCCGAAGAGTGGGGTCGCTTCAGTCTGCGGCTGATCCTCCACGGTCGTCGCACCTGCGATGCCCGCAAGCCGAAGTGTCGCGACTGCGTGCTTCTCGACATCTGCCCATCCGCGAACCCCTGACAAACGAGCGAATGAGGGATTGATCCACATGGCGAAATCGAACGCTGCGAAACCGAACGGGACCCCACGCAACGAAACCCTCATGGCTCTGCGCAACGAGCTCGAGGCTTTCGGTGAGGCGCTGAACCGCACGCGCGACCGGGCCGTCGACTTGGAGAACCGTCCGGGCGTGCGTCAGCAAGAGGACATTCACCGGGCGATCGTCGAAATAGCGCGGTCCGTCGATTCCGCGCGCAAGGCCGTCGATCGGGCGCTCAAAATAGCCAAGAACACCTGAGCCGCCCTCGGTAGCGTTGTCGTGTGACGCGAATCCCCCTGCGCAGCGATCTTCGGGCATTGTCCGGCTATCACTCGCCACAGGTCGACGTCCCGGTGCGTCTCAACACCAACGAGGCCCCCTTTGCACCGCCCGATGCTTGGCTCGACGAGGTTGCGGCCGCCGCGCGCGACATCGACTGGAACCGTTATCCCGACCGCGCCGCCGTCGAGCTGCGGGAAGGCATTGCTGCGTTGCACGGAGTGTCGGCCGACCAGGTGTTCGTCGCCAACGGTTCGAACGAAGTGCTGCAGTCGATTCTCCTTGCGTATTCCGGCGCGGGTCGCAACGTCACGATGTTCTCGCCCACGTACCAGATGCATGCACAAATCGCGCGCGTCGTCGGCGCGACCGTCGTCGAAGGGAGGCGCAATTCCGACTTCACCCTCGACCGCGCCGAAATCGAGCGTGTCATGGCCGAATCGCAGCCGGCCGTTTCGTTCATCTGCTCGC
>JBJTYJ010000009.1:0-4837 GCA_046082705.1 Actinomycetota bacterium
GAAGCTGACACCGCAGGTCACCTGGGGCACGAACCCCGGCCAGGTGTTGGGCATCGACGCATCGATCCCCTCGCCAAATGATTTCTCTGATGCAACACAGCGCGACACGGTGGCACGTGCCCTCGAATACATGGGCCTCACCCCGGGACAGAAGATTCGCGACATCGCCGTCGACACGGTGTTCATCGGTTCGTGCACGAATTCGCGCATCGAAGACCTGCGCGCTGCAGCGTCGGTGATGAAGGGTCGCAAGGTCACCGCAAAGCGTGTGATGGTCGTTCCCGGTTCGCACCGCGTGAAGGCCCAGGCCATCGCCGAGGGTCTCGACAAGGTGTTCACCGAGGCAGGAGCCGACTGGCGCGAGCCCGGATGCTCGATGTGTCTTGCGATGAACCCCGACAAGCTCGCCGTTGGCGAGCGTTCGGCCTCGACGTCGAACCGCAATTTCGAAGGCCGTCAGGGCCGCGGAGGCCGTACACACCTCGTGTCTCCGGAAGTAGCCGCAGCAACCGCAATCGTCGGACGTTTCGCCACGCCCGCGGACTTGAAGTGAGAGGACCAAGAACATGAAGGCAGTACGCGTCATCTCGGGTACCGGACTCCCCCTCAAGAGGTCCGATGTCGACACCGATCAAATCATCCCCGCCGAGTGGCTGAAGCGCGTCGAGCGCACCGGCTTCGAGGCCGGTCTTTTTTCGACGTGGCGCGACGACCGCAACTTCGTGATGAACGACGAGCGTTTCGTCGGTGCGACGGTGCTGGTTGCCGGCCCCTCGTTCGGCGTCGGTTCGTCACGCGAGCACGCAGTGTGGGCATTGCAGCAATATGGCTTCGACGCCGTCATCGCGCCGTCGTTCTCCGACATCTTCCGCAACAACTGCACGAAGAACGGTCTCATTCCCGTCGTGGTCGACGAAGCGGTCGTTAACAACATCTGGGAGGCCATCGAGGTCGACCCCAAGACCGAGATTGTCGTCGACATGGAGAAGCTCAAGGTCGAAGTTCCCGCCAAGGGCATCGTCGCCACTTTCCCGATGGACGCCGCCACGCAGCACCGTTTCCTGAATGGCCTCGATGACATCGGCATCACGCTCACCCACGCCGATGCCATTTCGGCCTTCGAAGCCAAGCGCCCCGCCTACCTGCGCTGAACCGTCCGCCGGCAAGCCGACAAAACCTTCGGGCTGCGGCGCATTACGGTGCGGGTGTGAAGTTTCGTCGAGCCTCGATGCTTGTCTTGGCGGTCTTGACGGCAAGCGTCGTTGCGACAACGACTCGCGACAGCCGTCGGTGAACTCCGTTCATGCAAGAACCCCAAACACGGGCGACCTCACCCTCCGGACAAGGGGTGACCGTCACCAAGGAAGTCGATCAGTTCGATGATGTTGCCCTCGGGGTCGCGGCCGTAGCAGGCGCGCAGCGAACCGACCGATCCCCTTGGTGTGGGTGGTGCATGGAACGTCATGCCGAGACCCTGCAAGCGTGCGTAGTCCGCGTCGATGTCGTTGGTCTCGACGCAGAAGTGTGTGTAGCCGTGATCACTCGCCGGACGATCGGCCGGGTTCGGCGCACCGATGGGCGAAACGTATTCGAAGATCTCGACATTGAACGCGCCGCATCGCATGATCGCAGTCTTCGCTGCCGAATCGCGCAGACCCACGATGCCATCGATGGTTGGATTGCCCGCCTCCCAGCCGCCACGCGACAGCAGGGTGAAACCGAAGGCTTCGGTGTACCACGCGACCAGGGCATCGATGTTGCGCGTCGAGATGGCGACGTGGTTGATACCCGTGATCATTCCCGCGCGGACCTCATGCCTTCGAGATCGACCATGACGCGCTGGCGGTGACAACGATGTATGCCCCGGCTGTCATCGGATAGACGTCGTCGATTTCGCCGTATTCGTCGACCGTGCTCTCGACAAAGAAGCCGTCCTTGTCGAACACCCGAACCACGAAGGAATCCTCGCCTTCATGGACAACTGCGAGGTCGACGTCTTTTCCGGTGTAGCGATACACCGCATCACTGTCGCCATCGACGTCACCATCGAAGACCGGCGCAGTTGTTGCTGCCGATACCTTCACCTTCCAGTTGCCCTCACCGCTGATGTCGAGGCTGACGACGTCGAGCGGTTCGTCGGCATCTCCGCGGCCCAACAACACCGTGCCTGTGTAGGGACCGTATGACGACACCACCATGTCGATCATCGTTTCGTCGGCATCAAGTGTTGCGATCGTCACGCCATCCTCACCGTCGAACTCGATGGTCGCAACCGCAACCAAACCTGCAGGAAGACCAAGGGTGACGACTTCGCTGCCCGAGCCAGAGAAAGTCTTCGGAGTGAATTTCTTGCTTGCGGCGTTGGAAGATCCGGAACTGGTGGAAAGATCGCCCGAGTCGCACGCAATGCCGTTGCCGTTGGCGTCGAGCACCTTGTTGGCCTTGAAGACCGCGGCGTTGACGACGGCCTTTGTCTTGCCCTTCGCCTTTTTCGTTGCGGCGACACCGTTCTTGTAGACCTTCAGCAAAGCCGCGCACGTGGTGTACTTCTTCGGTGCGGGCTTCGAAGCACCCGCAGTGCCGGCCCCAACCGACAGCAGACCACACACCAACAACACCGATACCGATGTCCGAACAAGTTTTCTTGACATATGTCCCCCTCCACCCCGCAGGTTACGCCCGCCAGGGTTGCCCCGGAGGCGCGTCAGGGCAGCGTGTAGGAGTTCTCGAATTCGTCCTGCACAACGGTTGCCACCCGGCCGGTTGTGTCGACGACCAGCTCGGATTCCAGGGTCCGCACCCGATACGACCAGCCGGCCGGAAGCCCAAGACGGGAACCGAGATCTGCCAACGATTCTTCGGTCATGTTCGGGTCGACGCCTATGCAACGCGCCTGCATCACGTAGGCGACACCTTCGGGGTTCACCAGTTCGTAGACCGGCTTTCCTGCATCCCAGAAGAACACGGCTCCCCTGTCGACGTGACGCTCGGTGTACGGAACCGACTGCGGGTTGTCACCCAGGTCGATCGTCGCAATCCGACGCGTCAACAAGCCGTTGAATTCCCGCAATACCGGCTCGACCGGTGCAACCTTCGTGCCCAAACCATCGAGCACCCAGTGACGCGGGCCGTTCAACTTCACAAAAACCGCACCCAACTCTGCCGCGATGTCGACCGCCACGAGGGTCGACCACAGCTCTTCCGGGCAGTCGTTCAGCATCTGGGTGCCGTACACCTCGGCCTGAAGGCCGGTTTCGCGCAGGTAGATCGCAAGCACCTCGCCGTACCGAACGCCTCGCATGTCGTTGATCAGTCGTTGGGGTGCATCACTCACCCCAACGACACTAACCAACCACGTCACGCCGGAGATTTCGGCGTCGCCCTCTTCTTCCGCCTTTTTCGACGGTCGGCAAGGATCTGCTGGCACGTGCCGATCCAGTTGCCGCTGCGGTATTCGTAGTACGCCCGGGACTGGTACACGTTCGTCGTCGAGAACACGCGGTGATCGCGCTCCCAGACGAGGTGGTTGACGTAGGTCTCCAGTTCGGCGTTGGTCAAGGCCTCGAGAATCTGAAGCACGTAGCCGCTCTTGCCCTCAGTCGGGTCCGGGTACGGATTCGCCGTCATCTTTCACCGCCTCGCTCCAGAGGGCGCGAAGCAACTCCGTGACCATCTCGCGTCTCTCCTGGTCGTTGGCTTTCTCAAACTTCTCGATGTCGAGCAAGTAGAGCGTCTGCTTGTTGTCTTTTCCGCTCATCATTTTTCTCCTGTGTCCTCGGGGTTGCACGAGACAACCTTTTGCATCGGCTTTTCCTCGTCCTCGCCGAACACGCCGTTGTCGTAACGTACGTCCGGTTCGAGGATGGCCAGGTAGTTCTCTTCCCGCAGCCACCACACGGGCGCCGCGGGTCTGCCCTGAAACTCGAAACCCGGGGGCAGCGCGATCCACGTCGAAGTGTCTCCCACCACCCAGCGTTGCAACGCCTCACGAATGACCGGAAGCCAAGCTTCGGCCACCTCGGTGTCGCGGTGGATCGACCGTGCGATCCCTCGCAGGAAGTCGTTGACTTCCCAACTGATCACGACGTTCTCGTGAAGTGATTCCTGTTCTGTCATGTTGTCCTCTTTCTGTCATCACGCATGAGCGTGAACCGGAAAGACAACGAGAGCCCGATGTTTGCGAACACCGCGCCGACGGAAACACCGACGCAGCCTTCACCTCATCGCCGCACATGGTTCCTTGCGGAACCACCCGCGACTGGCACCGTGGCCGGACTGGCTCGGTTGCCGGACCCGGGTTCGCACCCGAGCCGCTCTTGATGTCGTACCGCAACTTACCAGAGGGGTGTTCGTTAACGCCCTCGGAATTCGACTCACCTAGTCCCCACTGTGCCCACAGCGGACTTACAGGCGCCCTCATCAACACACGACCAGCCAGCACCGGGCAGCGACCGAAAATCAGGCCTGGTGCGCGAGCCGACTACCTTGAGCCACGCGGCGGGCGGCGGCGGCCCCGACGAGCGGGCTTCGGTGCGGCCAACAACACCAGCGCTTCTGCCAGAGTCACTGCGTCGAACGACACACCTTCGCCCACGCCACGCGTCTCGCGACCACACGACCCGTACGGCCCGTAACGCCCGTCGATCACCCACACTTCGACACCCGCTGCATCGACACCCAACAAACGGCGATTCGCCCGCGGCGCATCAAGCCGCGCCAGCGCCCATTCCAACGACACCTCGGCCGGGTCCAACGCATCGGGAACCGAACGACGCCGCTCGCCCACTTCCACATATGGGCTGAACGACCCGCGAAACAACTTCCCCGGCCGCACCAC
>JBJTYJ010000010.1:0-3020 GCA_046082705.1 Actinomycetota bacterium
CGCAGGTGCGGCCTTTTTCTTCGCCGGCGCAGCCTTCTTCTTGACCACAGGCTTCTTCTTCGCCGGCGCAGTCTTCTTCTTGGTCGGGGCTGGCTTCTTCTTCGCGGCGGGTTTCTTCTTTGCCGGTGCAGACTTCTTGACGGTTTTCTTGGCCGACTTCTTCGCCGTCTTCTTGATCGGCTTTCTCGCTGCCATCACCTTCTCCTGTCCGCGGGTGCGAGGAGTCTAGGACGCGATGGCCATCCAAACGCGTACCGCTGATCCGTCGAGCGTCTCCTCGTGCTGGGGCTCGCCCGAGCCCGTGCCAAGAATGACGGATGTCGCGAGAACCTCGCCCGAAATCATGCCGAGATGAGACTGCAGTTGCGCCAGCAATGCGGCAGGGCCATCAATGGCGACCGTGACGCGATCGCTTACGTCCAAGTCGAGCGCACGTCGGGTCTGCTGGAGAGTACGGACCATGTCGCGAGCCGCACCTTCGGCTTCGAGTTCGGGCGTGACCTCCACATCGAGCACCACGACGCCGCTGGAGGCACCCAGAGCCGCACTCGCGCTTCCGGGTGCGGCAACGAGCTTCAGCGTGAACTCGCCCTCCTGGAGCGTGATGCCTCCGACGACCGGCACGCCGCTGTCGATCGTCCACTCGCCTTTCTTGACAGCGGCAATGACCGACTGCACCTGCGCACCGAGACGTGGGCCGAGGGCCTTTGGCAACACCTGTAGTTCGCGTGTCGCGACAGAACCAACGTCGTTGCTGAAGTGGATATCGCGAACGTTCACCTCGTCCCGGATGATGTCGGCAAACGCAGCGGCGCCGGAGAGATCGGGCGAGGCAACAGTGAGTGACTGGAGTGGGAGGCGCACACGGCGGTTGTGGGCCTTGCGCACGGACAATGCAGTCGAGCAAACGTCACGAACGCCGTCCATTGCAGCCACGAGACTCGGGTCGGCGGGCAGGTCGGCGGCCGACGGCCAATCCGTCACGTGAACGCTGCGCTCGCCGGTCAACCCGCGGAAGATCTCTTCGGCGAGCAGCGGCTGCAACGGCGCGATGACGCGACAGAGAACGTGGAGAACAGTGTGCAACGTGTCGATGGCGTCTTGGTCACCCGACCAGAATCGGTCGCGACTGCGACGCACATACCAATTGGTCATCACGTCGAGGAACGAACGGATCGTCGCGCACGCCTCGAACAGGTCGTAGGCATCGAGTTGCTCCGTGAGATCGGCAACGAGGTCGTGTGTTTTTGCAAGCACGTAGCGATCGAGAACGTTCGTGCTGGAGGTCGACCACTTCCCCGTCGTGCTTTCGGCATTTGCGTAGAGCGACAGGAAGTACCACGTGTTCCACAATGGCAACGCAACTTGCCGAACGGTCTCGCGAATTCCGGCCTCGGTCACGGAGAAGTCGCCGCCGCGCAGGATCGGCGACGACAGCAGATACCACCGCATGGCGTCGGCACCGTACGTGTCGAACACGTTCATTGGGTCGGGATAGTTGCGCAGACTCTTCGACATCTTCTGGCCGTCATCGCCCAACACGACGCCGTGGCCAACGCACGTGGAAAAAGCGGGTCGGTCGAAGAGCGCGGTTGCCAGCACGTGCATCGTGTAGAACCAACCGCGCGTCTGTGCGACGTATTCAACGATGAAGTCGCCCGGGTAGTGGTGTTCGAACCATGCCTGATTCTCGAACGGGTAGTGCACCTGCGCAAACGGCATCGATCCACTTTCGAACCAGCAGTCGAGAACCTCGGGGACGCGTCGCATCATCGACTTGCCCGTCGGGTCGTCGGGATTCGGTCGTACGAGCGCATCGATGTTCGGCCGGTGCAGGTCGACGACCTTCACGCCGAAGTCGGCTTCGAGTTCCGCCACGCTGCCGTACACGTCGACACGCGGGCACGCCGGATCATCGCTCTTCCACACGGGAATCGGCGAACCCCAGAAACGGTTGCGACTGATCGACCAATCACGCGCGTTGGCCAACCATTTGCCGAATGTGCCGTGCTTCAGGTACTCGGGCACCCAGCGAATCTGCTCGTTCAGTTCGACCATCCGGTCGCGGAACTTGGTGACCTCGACGAACCAACTGGAAATCGCGCGGTAGACGAGTGGCTGCGCGCACCGCCAGCAGTGCGGGTACGGGTGGTCGTAGGTGTCGTGGCGCACCACGTGGCCCGCCTCTTTCAGGTGGCGAATCACCTGGGGGTTGGCTTCGAACACGTGCGTGCCGACCCACGGCGTGATTTCGACCGTGTAGCAACCCTTTTCGTCCATCGGACAGATGGTGGGAATACCGGCGGCATTGCACGCGTTCTGGTCGTCTTCGCCGAACCCCGGCGCCATGTGCACGACTCCCGTGCCGTCTTCGGTGGTGACGAAGTCGCCGGGTAGCACGCGAAACGCATTCGGCGTGTCGGAAAGGAACGAAAAGAGTGGCGTGTACGCGCGGCCGACGAGTTCCGAGCCCTTCAGGGTGCCGATGCGCTCGGCTCCGTCGAGCTCCTTCTCGTACGAGCCGAGACGTGCTTCGGCCAGAACGTAACGGTTCCCATCGGTCGACTGCATGACCGCGTAATCGATGTCGGGCCCGACTGCAAGAGCAAGGTTCGACGGCAAGGTCCACGGGGTCGTTGTCCAGGCGAGAATTCGCTCACCGGTCTCGAGCGTGAACCACACGGTGAGCGCCGGGTCCTGACGATTGAGATAGACGTCATCCATGCGCGTTTCAGTGTTCGACAACGGCGTCTCGCAGCGCCAGCAGTACGCGAGCACCCGGAAACCCTCGTAGATGAGACCCTTGTCCCAGAGCGTGCGGAACGCCCACATGACACTTTCCATGTAGGAGAGGTCAAGCGTCTTGTAGTCGTTCGAGAAGTCGACCCATCGCGCCTGTCGCGTGACGTAGCGTTCCCACTCGTTCGTGTAACGCAACACGCTGGTGCGACACACATCGTTGAACTTGTCGATGCCGAACCGCGCAATCTCGGGATGCCCTGAGATGCCAAGTTCCTTTT
>JBJTYJ010000011.1:0-19471 GCA_046082705.1 Actinomycetota bacterium
GACAGTGCTTCGCGGTCGAGGTCATTGGCGACCGCGAACAGCGGGTGCGCCTCGGGTACACCGGGCGCGGGCATGACAAAGTCAACGTTCTTCACCAGACCCGACAGCGTGCCGAGATCAGGAGCGATGCTGAGCTCCACACCGAGGTCGGCGGCAAGTGCCTCGTGAGCGGGGTTCGGCTTGTCGTCGACGAGAACGGGTTCGATGCCCCGCGCGGCGAGTGCACGCGCGACCGCGTTACCCGCGATACCGAGACCGAACACCAACGCCCTCAAGGTCGACCGACCTGCCGCGTGAAGTCGCCGATGAAGAGCGCGAGCGCGGTGGCGACACAGATGCCCTGAATGATCCAGAAGCGGATGATCACGCTCGTCTCCGGCCAACCGACGAGTTCGAAGTGGTGATGGATCGGCGACATGCGCAGCAGACGACGTTTACGGCCCGATGCTTTGAAAACACCCATCTGCACCGCAACCGACCCTGCTTCGAAGACGTTGATGCCACAGATCAGAACGAGAAGCAGGTGCGTGTTCGTGGTGACGGCGAGCAAGCCGAGCGCTGCACCGATACCCAATGCGCCGACGTCACCCATGAAGATCTTCGCCGGTGCGGCATTCCACCAGAGGAAACCGGCACACGCTCCCGCGAATGCAGCGGCCAGCACGGCGAGATCGAGCGGGTTCACGAGGCCGTACAACTCGGGGTTACGGAAGGCCCAGTACGCGATGATCGTGTACGCGAGGAACGACAACAATGCCGATCCTCCCGCGAGGCCATCGAGACCGTCGGTCACGTTCACCGCATTCGTGGCGCTCCACACCATGACTGCACCCCACACCACCCAAACCGGCCACGGCAGCTCCCAGCCCGGGTTGTCGGCGCGCGTGATCGAAAAGTTCTGGCTGACGTTCGTCGCGGTCGCAAGCCACCACAGGAACAACACCGTGAGGCCGAAAGTCACGTAGCCCTTCTTCTTCCAGAAGATGCCGCGATTGTGCGCCTTGCGCACCTTGATGAAGTCGTCGAGGAAACCCATCGCGGCCATGACGACGATGCACGCCCACATGATGAGTGCCTGGTCGGAGAACGCAAGGCCCTCGCGCAGGTGCGCAACCGCCCAACCGACGAATGCCGACGAGACGATGGCGACGCCACCCATCGTCGGTGTCCCCTGTTTGTAATTGTGATGCGTCGGACCCAGGTCTTCCTTGCCGAGAATCGGCTGACCGCGGCCGATGCGGCGGAAGAAAGTGATCAGGTACCGCGTACCGAACAACGACACGAGCATCGCCATGGCCCCACCAATGAACACAGCGATCATTTCGCACCTCCCATGACCCGCAGAAGTGCACCGCGCGCCTCGTCCATGTCGTCGAAGTCGCGTGTCACCGTACCAATCGTCTGACCTTGCTCGTGGCCTTTCCCTGCGATCACCACGACATCACCCGCGGATGCCGCAGCGATCGCGTGGTTGATTGCATCACGACGATCGAGAATGATGTGAAACTTTCCTCTGCGATCGGTACCGGACACCACCTGCCGCGCGATCTCCGCAGGGTCTTCGGAACGTGCGTTGTCGGTGGTGAGGATCGCAACGTCGGCAAGCTCTCCCGCGACGGCACCCATCGAAGGGCGCTTCGTCGCATCACGGTCGCCGCCACAACCGAACACGACGAATAGCTTCGCGCCCGAACCGAGAGTCGACCTTGCAGCCGACAGAACCGCGCGCAGCGAATCGGGCGTGTGGGCGTAGTCCACGTAGACCGAGAACGTTGCTTCGACGTTGACGCGCTCGAGGCGCCCCGGCACACGGTCGAGCGAAGCCAGACCACGGACGATGTCGGAATCGGCGATTCCCAACATCCGTGCGGTTGTTGCGGCAGCGAGGGCGTTGTACACGTTGTGTCGACCACCGAGCGGCACAACCACGTCGAGGCCGCGCCACGAAAACGAGTTCGACGACAACGATTCGACGAGATTCGAAACGTCGCCAATTCCGTACCCATGAACTCGACCGCGCTGATTGATGCGCTCGAAGAGGATTCGACCGTGTGCGTCGTCGACGTTCACGATGGATTCTTCCGCCACCCCCGATTCGAAGAGTCGCGCCTTGGCCTCGAAGTACGCCTCGAGAGTTCCATGAAAGTCAAGGTGGTCGTGACCCAGATTCGTGAACACGGCGGCGCGGAAAGTGGTTCCATGGGTTCTCTCGAGAACGAGAGCGTGTGAGGTCACTTCCATGATGACGGCACGACGACCGCCATCGACTGCGCCGCGCATCGCACGTTGGAGATCGGTCGCCTCGGCAGTCGTTCGTGCACCGGTCAGCGTGCCGAACACTTCGGGCGAAAGACCGGCAGCTTCGCAAATCGAGGCGAGCATTGCTGCAGTTGTCGTTTTGCCGTTGGTTCCGGTGATGCCGACAACCGGAACTTCACGACTCGGATTGCCGTGCACCACGGCCGCGCACAGCGCCACCGCGCGTCGCACCACGTGCGGGTCGACCACGATCGTGGGAACGTCGACATCCGTTACCGGTCGCGTCACGAGCAGCGCGACGGAACCCTGCCGCATGGCAGTGGCTGCGTAGTCGTGTCCGTCGTGCGAGCCGCCGACGACACAACAGAAAAGTGAACCGGGGGTCACCGCGCGGGAATCGAGGTGGACATCATCGATTTCGGCATCGCCGGTGCGCGAGCGCAACCATCCATTGCGGTCGAGTTCGGCGGCCAGAGCAGAGAGCCTCATGGTCGCGTTCCGCCTAGTGTCCCGACTCACCGGACCGTGCGTACGGGTCGACCTTCGCGCACGGTTGGGTGGTTGCCGGTGGCTTGATACGCAACTCACGGGCAACGAACGCACCGATGTCTGAAAACGCCGGCGCCGCAGCCGTGCCGCCGAAGCGGTCGCGCGAGCCCGCATCTGGTTCGTCGATCGATACGAGAATCGTCACCTGCGGATCCTCTGCCGGCAGGAAGCCGACGAAGCTCGCGAAGTACTTGCGGCCCGTCTGGTCGGAACCGTACGTGCCGTCCTTCTGAACCTTGTAGCCCGTACCCGTCTTGCCCGCAACGGTGAGGCCCGGGATCTTCGCGAGCGTGCCGGTTCCGAAGCACACGACGTCGCGCATCATCAAGTTCATTTGCGTCGCGGTTTCCTGCGTGAGCACGGGACGCGTCGATGATGCGGCAACTTCACGCTTGCGACCTTCGGCGTCGATCGATGCCTGCACGAGTCGTGGAGCAACGTACGTGCCGTTGTTGGCAACGACGTTCACTGCCGACACCAATTGCAACGACGTGGAGGCGAAGCCGTATCCGTAGGCGACGGTGATCTTCTCGGTGCCCTGCCACTTGTCAGCCGGCTTCAGGATGCCCGCGCTCTCGTCGGGAAAGTCGAGGGCGGTCTTGTCACCGAAGCCGAACGCGTGCAGGTACGACTCGAGCGTCGAAGTCGAAACACGCTGCGCGGTGAACACCGTTCCGAGGTTCGACGACTTCACAAGGATCTCCCGGACGGGCATTTCCTGCGTGGGGTGAGGGTAGGCGTCACGAATCACGTACTCGTCGAACTTCTGGATACCGGGCACGTGGAAGACGCTCTCGGGAGTCACCGCGCCCTCGTTCAACGCGGCGGCGATACTGAACACCTTCGCCGTCGATCCGGTTTCGTGGGCCTCGACTGCGGCGTAGTTGCCGCTGTTCGAATAGGTGCCGTCGTCCTTGCGGCGGATGTTCGCCATTGCGTACACGTCACCGGTCTTCGTGTTCATCACGATCGCGGTTCCACCGCGCGCACCAACCTGGCGCACCCGGGCGAGAAGGGTTTGGTTCAGTTGAAACTGGATCGAGCGGTCGAGTGTGAGAACGAGATCGTTGCCCGGCACCGGGTCGACCTCGACGTTGCTCGCACCCGGGATCGATCGACCGTCCTTGTCCTGCTCACGTACGAAACGGCCGTCCTTGCCGGTGAGAACGTCGTTGTACTGCGCCTCGAGGCCCGCGATGCCGACGCCTTCCGTATCGGTTGTACCAACGACGGCAAGCGCAGAGCGATCAACAACCATGCGGTCGGGCTCTTTGTACGCGCCGACACCCGGCAGTCGCAGATCGGTCACCGCTTTCGCCCGCGCCGGGTCGATCTGGCGGGCGACGAAGGTGAAACTCGACGCCTTCGCCGTCAGAGCATCTGCGAGTTCCTGTTCGCGTGCCGCATCGAATTGCATCAGACCTGCGATCGCGCGTGCGGTGCCCGCAGCATCGACGACCATCGTCGGGTCGGCATACAGGGTCATCTTCGGCACCGACATCGAGATCTCGCGACCATTGCGATCGAAGAGCGCTCCGCGCTCGGCGCGCAAAGTCGTCGTGCGCATGCGGGCATCGAGGCCCGCGGCGCGGTACTCGTCACCAGACACGGTCTGCAGATAACCAACCCTCACGACGAGCGTGAGCAGGAGAACCACCAACACACCCACGGCCCAACGGAGTCGACGCTTGATCGGGGGTGTCGCCTGAGGCGTTCTCGAGGGACGAATGAGAATGCTGCGAACGATGCGAAGACCCGGTGACCGGTGACGCGCGGTCTTGCGGCGGGCCGACGGGCGCTGCGGGGCCGCCCGACGTGTAGGCGGCCGCGGACTGCGCTGGGGGTGACGCGTACTCGTCGACCTGCGCGCAGATGGGCGCGACTCGACGGCACGCACGTGCACCCTCTGCCGCTGCGACGACCCGGTCGACCGTGATTCAGTCGACCGTGATGAAGTCGAACGTGACGACGCCGGTCGTGTCGAGTGTTGCCGAACCGTCACGGTGCGCCGTCGACTTCCGACTTGATACGACCGAACTCGTCAAGCGGCGACGTTTCCTCGTCGGCGACACGGTCCATCAGATCGCCGGTCGAGGCGAGAACGGTGGCGACAATGTCGGCATCGACCGGAATGAACCGCGCGTTGCCCGCGGGCTTCATTCCCAACTTTGCGGCTTCCGATGACAGACGGCCGGGCGACTCGAGAAATGCACGCTCGTGGCGAAGATCGTTGTAGTGGTCGCGCGCCATGACGACGGATCGGTTGAGACCGTCGAGACGCATCTGCTGCTTGGCGAGTTCGGTGCGCAACAGTGCGGCGAAGAACAGAAGCCCACAGAGAATGGCCGCGACAACCGTGACCACTCCGACGACGCGACCGTCGCGCTGGACGACGACAAGTTGCGGTCGATCGACTGGCGCAGCCGGACGTTGGGTCGGCGCAACGCGGGGACGCATCGTTGCCGCCATCAGCGCTCCCCTTCCGATGCGCTGCCAACGGAAAGTTTCTCCACGACACGGAATCGCGCGCTGCGCGCACGGGGGTTCGACTCGATCTCCGCGTGTGACGGGTGCCGGGGGGTGCGCACCCGCTTCACGCGTGGGGTTGCGCCGCAGGCACAGGGCAGACCGGGCCGGCACGTGCAGCCGCCGGTTTCCGCCCTGCGGAGAACGTCTTTCACGATGCGGTCCTCGCCCGAGTGGTACGAGATCACGGCGACGCGGCCGTTTGCGCACGTTGCATCGATTGCCGCCTCGAGTGCGAGTGGCAACTGGTCGAGTTCGGAGTTGACCTCAATGCGCAGCGCTTGGAATGTGCGCTTTGCAGGATGCCCGCCGCGACGACGCGTCGCGGCGGGGATCGCTGCAGTGACAGTGGCAGTCAGCTGTGAGGTCGTTGAGATGGGCCTGGCGGCGACGATCGCATCGGCGATCCGACGGGCGAAGCGCTCGTCGGCGTGGTCGCGCAGGATGCGCGCAAGTTCGTCGCGCTCGTAGGTGTTCACCACGTCCGCCGCGGTCAGTGTCTGAGAGCGGTCCATCCGCATGTCGAGGGGGGCCTCGACACGGTAGGAAAAACCACGCTCGGCGACGTCGAGTTGCGGTGACGACACACCAAGGTCGAACAATGCGCCCGAAACCTTTGTTGCACCGACTTCGGGCAACACACCAGCAAGCACTGCGCTCAGGTCACCGAACGCCGCATGGCGGGTCGTTGCACGGGCACCAAAGTGGGCCAGGCGATCGCGTGCGGCAGCGAGGGCGACCTCGTCGCGGTCGACGCCGATGATCGAGATGTCGGCACGCGCCTCGAGAAGCGCAACGCTGTGTCCCGCTCCACCGAGTGTTGCATCGACGATGTGCCCCGCGGGCACCACGGCAAACGTTTCGACGATCTCACGCTCCATGACGGGCGCGTGTCGGAATTCCTGTGTTTCGCTCACCGGCAGCCCCTCGGCCGACGAATGCCGCCGGGATTTCTCCCCGGAACGCGCGAGACGGTAGCGGGCGGAGTTGGAGCTAGCCATCTTGCCGACCGAGAGACTGCCGGTGAGCGAAACATCTGGGTGTTGCATTCCGTCACCATCAATGTCCCGAACCGGCGATCTTTTCCGTGCCGGCGCTTGCGATGCGACCGAATCGCGTGGGCTCCCAGATCTCCACGCGGTCGAACGCACCTGTGACGATGACTTTTGAATTCAGACTGAGTCCTGCAAACGTCCTCATCTCTTCAGTGAGAAGCACGCGACCCTGGGCGTCGATGGTGACTTCCGCTGCGCTACTGGAAATGGCCCTCAGCTGATCGCGGCCCATTTCACCGCGACGCACCTTCTCGATCATTTCCTGTCCGAAGCTCTTGAAGTCCTCCGACGTCCAGACGGTGACGCACTTGTCATCGCCGAGAACGAGGAAGCAACGGGGTTCCAACTGCGGCCGGAACGCGGCGGGCAGCGCAAGTCGACCCTTGGGGTCGAGCTGCCGCTCGTGCGTGCCGACAAACACGTTGTCTCCGTCCCGACGCCCCTTCTCCGCTGGGTGAGGGTTTCCCCACCCGCACCCACGGGGCGGGCATCACCTCCCCACAGGCATCACCACTATGCCCCACATTCCCCCACTTTGCAACTATTTTCCCCCACTTTCTCCCCACTGGGCTCCACACGAGGGTTCTCGGGCAAACAGCAATCACGAGGTGACGGTGCAAAAGTGCAGCAAAACAAGGGCCCGTTTGCGGTGGGCCACGTGGTCCAACGTGCAGACAAGCAACGTGGGGAGAAGTGGGGAACTTCAGCGAATGGGTGCGGCTGAAGCGACCCGGGCCGCGACATCGACGGGGTCGATGCCCGGGATCACGCCCACGAGTGCGCCAACCCGCGCGGGGTCACTGCGCAACAGGGGCAGTGCGCCGACGTGGGACTCGACATCCCAGGCGACATACGCGATGCATTGGAACCGCGCCATGTCGCGGGTTCGGCGTTGGCTGATTCCCACGACCTTCGCACCGGCCGCGGTGAACACCTCACCCGTGCCGCGACCCGCAACACACAACGTCTTCGACCAGTCGTTGGCGACGTGCGGACTCTCGTTCACGACGAGATCATTCATGCCCACCGCCGCGAGTGCATCGCGCCACGCGCGACCAACGAAGTGCATCGCCCGGCCAACGTCGTCGACCCACAAAATGTCGTCGCGCGGTAGCACGATGTCGATCCATACGGAATCAAAGGGGTCGACGAGTACGGCTCCCCCGCCGCTGCGTCGACGCGCAATGTCGACGTTCCGCCCCGTGCAGAACTGCTCATCAACATCGTTGGCGTGCTGCGACGACCCGAGAACGAAGGCCGGCCGCGTCGGCCGCATCAGCCACACGCCGCGTCGTGCCGGAAGTTCCGACGAATGCAACGTCTGCGCGTCGGCCTCGATCGTCTCGATTGCCCAGTCGCGCGACCCGCCCATGGGCCAATCCTGCGGGCTCAGGACGCTTTTGCCAAATACGGCTTCCACGCCTCGGGAACACGAGACACGGCAAGTGTGATCCACGCGGCCTCACGCGGCGCCAGCGGCGACGACGCGAGGGGCATGCCGGCTTCCTCGGGCGTGCGGTCACGCTTGCGGAGATTGCACGGTCGACAAGCTGCAGTGACGTTCTCCCACACGTGCATGCCGCCCCGCGAGCGGGGCATCACGTGATCGATGCTGTCGGCCGGAGCGCCGCAGTACTGGCAGCGGTGACCGTCGCGTGCCATCACCGCGCGGCGCGAGAGCGCGGTGCGACGGTGGTACGGCACGCGCACCACGTAGCGCAGGCGAATCACCAGTGGTGACGGCAGTGCGAAACGCTCGGCGCGCAATTGGCTGCCGTCGTCTTCGACGAGGTCGGCCTTGTCGGCGAGGACGAGACACGCGGCGCGACGCACTGACACGATGCTGAGCGGCTCGTAAGTGGCGTTGAGAACGAGCGCGCTCCGCACGGTTATCTCCGTCCGGGTCTGGTTGGTCTGACCATGGCGGTTCTCACGACCGACCTGCGACTTCCGACTTGTGCTCGGACTTGCACCATGCGAGATATTTCAGCAGGTCTTGCGGCTCGATGGAATGGTTTGGGTCGCCGTACTGGATGGTCGAACGCATTGCGACGTACTCGGTCGTCGGTATCGGCAGAAACGGCGCCCGCTGCCACCAACCGGGCGGGGCGAGGCGACGTGCCTGACGCAGCGCGGTCGACCACAGTCGTGGCCGAACCAAAACCGCGAAAAACACGCGCACGTTGCCTACTTCGGTTCCTTCGGCAGGCCGAGAACCATCTCACCGACGATGTTCTTTTGGATCTGCGACGAACCCGCGTAGATCGTTCCGGCGCGGGCGTTCAGGAACGTCATCGCCCAACTGTTCGTCGAGTTCGGTGCACCCGGATCGTCAGCCCCGAACGCTGACGAAGGCATACGTCCGGTCGGCACGAGGCCATCGGCACCCATGATCTCCATGGCGAGTTCGGTGACGACCTTGTGGTACTCGCTCCACAGCAACTTGCTGATCGCAGCATCGGGGCCGGGTTGGTGGCCGCGCAGGAACTGCGTCAACGTGCGGTAACCAACGAAGCGCATCATCTGCACACGCGTGTAACACCACGCAAGACGCTGACGGATCTTCGGGTCATTGTTCTTGCCGTAGGCGCGGGCCATCTCGACGAGTCGGTCGAGTTCGGCCTGGTACCTGATCGAGTTCACCGCTGCAGCAGCGCCACGCTCGAAACCGAGAAGCGTCATCGCGACGGCCCAACCATTGTTCACTCCGCCGATGACGTTTTCCTTCGGCACGACGACGTCGGTGTAGAAGACCTCGTTGAATTCACTTTCACCCGAAATCATCTTGATCGGTCGGACCTCGATGCCCTGTTGGCGCATGTCGACGAGAAGGAACGAAATTCCCTTGTGACGCGGCGCATCGGGGTCGGTGCGCGCAAGCGTGAAGATGTGGTCTGCAAGGTGGCCCGCCGACGTCCAGATCTTCTGGCCGTTCAGAATCCATTGGTCGCCGTCGAGCTGTGCCTTGAGACCGAGGTTGCTCAGGTCGGAACCCGCGTTCGGTTCGCTGTAGCCCTGACACCACACGTCGTCACCCGAGAGGATGCGCGGGATGTAGTGCTTCTTTTGTTCTTCGGTTCCCCACCGGAGAATCGTGTTACCGAGCATCTGAATTCCGAACACATCGTTCGGTCCGCCCGTTGGTACGCCCGCACGCGCAAACTCCTCGTTCAACACGACCATCTCGAGCGACGACAGCCCCGCGCCGCCGTATTCCTTCGGCCAGTCGGGTGCGAGGTAACCGTTCTTGTGCAGCACGACACGCCAATCGGCGACAAAACCCTCGAGTGCCTCGCCCTCGAGGGTGCCAATGCCCGCCCAGTCGGCTGGCAGGTTGTCGGCGAGGAACTGGCGAACTGTCGCCCGGTAGGAGTCTGCTTCGGGTGGGTAGACGGGCTGCATGCCCGCAATTTAGTCGCGCGGGAAGCGATCGCGAATGCGCGCCGAGCCGATTTTGCTGTTGCGCAAGGACGCGGCGATGTCCTGGACACCCACCTTGCCGATCGCCCGCAACTGGCGTTCGATCACGAGGGCGCAACCGAGCATCACGAGAAACCCGACGAAGGCCAGCAGAAAGTGGACCTGCAACGCGACGACGGTGAGCACGAGACCAAGGATCACCCCGAGAACGGCCCAGCGGACCGAGCGCGCGGACTGACGGTAAAGACCCGCAGGCGAGGCCAACTGCGCGAAACGCTGGTCGGTCTGCAACTGCTCCTCGATCTGACGGAGGATCCTCTGCTCGTCGTCTGACAATGGCACGTCCTTAGTCTCGCAGGTCCGTGGGCGATCCTCAACGCGTAGTGCCCGACTTCATGGCGTGTTACCCGCTGAGGACGAAGGTCCCCACGGATTTTCACCGATTTCGCCCAGATCCTCGACGTCGCGAAGGGCCGACACGGTACGAATCGCATCTCCCCCGAACTTTCGACGGATCTCATCCATGACACCGCTTGCATTCGCCCACGTTGCTTCATCGACACGCCCGTCGGCCGGTTCATCGAACAGCGACGCCTGCGCGGGCCCTGCCGGACCATCGGCATCCTCGAACTGCGATGCCGACACACCGAGCAACCGCACCCCCTGATGGACTTCGATTGCATCCAACAACGGTCCGAGCGCGTCGACGAAACCGGGACCACTCGAACGGGCGGTGTCGACGGTGATGCTGCGCGTGATCGATCGAAAGTTCGAGAACTTGATCTTCAAGGTGAGCGTGCGCGCCCGCGTGCCGTTGGCGCGCACACGGGTCGCCACTGCGTCACACAGCCGCACGAGGTGACGACGCAGCTCCTCGACGTCGGCAATGTCGTCCATGAACGTTTCTTCGTGGCCGATCGACTTTGCCTCGCGCTCGGACTCAACGCCACGTTCGTCGCGGCCCCATGAGAGTTCGAACAGGTGTCGGCCCGTGGCATCACCAAGGGCGGTGACGAGGTGCTCGACGCCGATCGTGGCCAGATCGCCGACGGTCTTCACGCCGATGCGGTCGAGACGCGCATGTGTCGCCGGCCCCACACCCCAGAGTGCGCGCACGGGCAGCGGATGCAGGAACTCGACTTCACGGCCGGTTTCGACCACGACGACACCTTCTCCCGGGTCGATCGAACCTCCGGTCACCCGCGGCTTGGCCGCCTTCGATGCGATCTTCGCAACGAACTTGTTCGCCGCGACGCCCACGCTGCACGTGATGCCGATCTCCCCGGCCACTCGCGAACGGATGTCATCGGCAATCGCGACCGCTGAACCGTATTTGCGCAGCGCACCGCTCACGTCGAGAAAGGCTTCGTCGAGGGCAATGCCTTCGACGAGCGGCGTGTACGACCGAAAGATTGCGTGCACCTGACCGCTCACTTCGCGATAGACGGCGGGGCGGCCCGGCAGGAACACGGCGTTCGGACACAGTCGTCGCGCCTGCGAAGACGACATCGCGCTGAAGACACCGGACTTTCGTGCCTCGTACGACGCAGCCGCGACGACGCCCCGCGATCCGTCTCCGCCGACGACAACCGGAAGTCCCCGCAGACCGGGATCGTCCCGCAACTCCACCGCCACGTAGAACATGTCCATGTCGACGTGAAGAATCGTTCGCTGTGGGTTCATCGTCGAAACCGAGCCTACGATGTGGCCGTGAATCCCGAGACGGACGCAAGCTCCCGACCGCTGTCCGCACTCCCCTCGCGCGGTGCGCGCATCGCCGCCTATGCCGCAGTCGTGCTTGGCGGACTCGCAGGCGGACTCATCGGCTACGGCCTGGTCGACGTTCAGTGCGCGGGCGATTGCGCCACGCCCCTCGGCCTCGGACTCTTCGTCGGGGCCGTGGTCACGGCGGGCGGCACCGCCATTGTCTCGGTTCTCGTTCTCCGCGCACTCGGCGAATGGCGCGAGTTGCAGGATCGCCGATGACCAACGACCTCGCCGGCGAACTTCTCACCCTCGCGACAACGCTCGCCACGCACGTCGGCGACACGGCCCTCGCAGGCCGCCGTCTCGGCCTGTGCAACGTCGAGACGAAATCGACGCCAACCGACATGGTCACCGAATACGACCGTGCCACGGAACGCGAGATCGTCACGACGGTGCGGCGCCTGCAGCCCGACGATTCGATCGTCGGAGAAGAGGGCGGCGACCACGACGGCACGTCGGGCATCACGTGGTTCGTCGACCCGATCGACGGCACGACGAACTTCCTCTACGACCTTCCCATGTGGACCGTGTCGATCGGCATCCACGATGCCGACGGCGAACTGTGCGGCGTCGTCTACGCGCCGGCCCTGCGCGAAACGTTCACCGCGATACGCGGTCGCGGTGCTTTCCTGAACGGCCACCGCATCGCGTGCAGCGACGTCACCGACCCGACCCGCGCGCTCGTGGGCACCGGATTCAACTACTCGCCCGCGAACCGCGTCGTGCAGGCGAACCGTTTCCCACGATTCATCGACAAGATCCGTGACGTGCGACGACTCGGCTCGGCTTCGCTCGATCTCTGCTTCGTCGCCTGCGGCAGATACGACGCCTACTTCGAAGAGCACCTCTTCCCGTGGGACCTCGCGGCCGGGTCGCTCATTGCCTCCGAGGCCGGTGCCCGTGTCGAGGCCACCGACGGACCCACTGCTCTGGCGGTGTTGGCGGCGAATCCGGCGCTATTTCCTCAAATAGAGAGCATTCTTTTGCAATGAAATAGAGAGCATTCTTTTGTAATGAAGAGGATCAGTCGACTGCTCGTTTGTCGGTCGCAACTACATCCTTGAATTATTCTCTCCTGCGATGGAATCGTCGGGGGTCACGCGTGTGCTGTTGGTCGAAGACGACCCGCGTATCCGCACAACGGTTCGCGACGGCCTCGAAACACAAGGCTGCAGCGTTGCCGAAGCCCAATCCGCCGAAGACGCGATCGCCAATTTCCGCGACGTTGCGCCCGACGTGGTGCTCGTCGACGTGATGCTGCCCGGCATCGATGGACTGGAACTCTGTCGCCACCTGCGCGCCATCAGTGACGTGCCGATCATCATCGTCTCCGCACGTGGCGACATCGAGAACATCATCCACGGACTCGAAGCCGGTGCCGATGACTACATGACCAAGCCCGTCGACACGAATGAACTATGCGCGCGCATTCGTGCATTGCTGCGACGAGTGGGCAAACACGCGTCGTCGGCCCAGCACGTCGTGGGTGATCTCGACATCCGCCCCGACGAGGGTCGGGTTCTGCGCACCGGCGTCGAAGTAAAGCTGACGAAGACGGAGTTCCGTCTTCTTTGCGAACTCGCCGCCGCCCCCGACAAGGTGTTCAGCCGCGAACTGCTTCTCGACCGCGTCTGGGGCTGCGGATTTTTCGGAGACGGACGGCTGGTCGACGTGCACATCAGACGCCTGCGCACGAAGATCGAGCCCGATCCTGCGAATCCGCGCCACGTCGTCACGGTGCGCGGCCTTGGCTATCGACTCGACAAACAGGCATCCTGACCCGACAACTACTCTGATCCGATGACTTACGTCGTCGCGATCGATGCGGGCACCACGGGTGTTCGTAGCCGCGCGGTGTTTTCCGACGGCCGCGAGACGATTGCGACGTATCTCGAGTTTACGCAGCACTTTCCTGCTCCGGGTCTTGTCGAGCACGACGCCGAGGAAATCTGGGAGGTCACGCGCAAAACCCTCGCCGACGTCATCGGCCGCGTCGGCACGCCGCCGGCGGCAATCGGCATCACCAACCAGCGCGAGACCGTCGTTGCTTGGGACCGTGCCACCGGCAAGACGTTCGGCCGCGCCATCGTCTGGCAGGACAGGCGCACGGCCCAGCGATGTCTCGAACTCGCTCCGTATCTTTCAACCGTGCGCGCCGCCACGGGACTCGTACTCGATCCGTACTTCAGCGGCACGAAGATCGAGTGGATGCTGCACAACGGCGTGAAGCCCACGCCGACACTCGCCTTCGGCACGATCGACAGTTGGTTGCTGTGGAAGCTGACCAACGGTGCAGTCTTCGCAACCGACGAGTCGAACGCCAGCCGTACCTTGCTGTGGGACATCACCACCCATGAATGGAGCCGGGAGATTTGCGATCTCCTCGGCGTGCCGTTGACGTCGCTACCCGAGGTGCGCGACTCGAGCGGCCGCTTTGGTGTCACGTCGGTCGATGGCATGCCGTCGGGGATTCCGATCTCGGGTGTCGCCGGTGACCAACAAGCGGCATTGTTTGGTCAGGCGTGTTTCGCCGAAGGCGATGCGAAAAACACCTACGGCACCGGCAGCTTCGTGCTCATGAACGCCGGAACGCAATGCCCGGCTCCGAGCGAGGGAATGCTCGCCACCGTCGCATGGAGGATTGCGGGTCAAACGACGTACGCCGTCGAGGGTTCGATCTTCGTCACCGGTGCCGCGGTGCAATGGCTTCGCGATGGGTTGGGCATCATTCGCGAGTCGAGCGACATCGAAACCCTGGCCTCACAGGTTGCCGATGCGGGAGGCGTCGTTTTCGTGCCCGCGCTCACCGGCCTCGGCAGCCCATGGTGGGATGCCGACGCGCGCGGAGCCATCTTCGGCATCACCCGCGGGACAACCGCCGGCCACCTCGCTCTCGCCACGCTCGAGGCGATGGCGTTCCAAACGCGCGACGTCGTCGAGGCCATGACCGCAGCGACGGGCATTCCCATCCGCACGCTGCGTGTCGACGGCGGCGCGGCCGGAAACGACCGTCTGATGCAGATTCAGGCCGACCAGCTGGGAATCGTCGTGGAACGACCCGTCGACCGCGAAACGACCGCCGTCGGCGCCGCACTGTTGGCCGGCCTCGCCGAAGGGGTGTGGGAAAGCCCCGACGAAGCGGCCGCATCACGGCGCATCGACCGTCGATTCGAGCCGAACCTCGAGCTGAAGGTCTTTGCCGACATCGCGCACGCACAGTGGCGCGAAGGCGTACGTCGCATCACCCTGAACTGCCCCTGAGGTGGTGACGGATTAGTCGCCGGCACCGACGAAGGCGGCACCGATCGCGCCCGCGCGTTCGCCCAGCGTTGCCGCGGTGATCACCGGCATTGCGCGACCGATGTGGCTCTGCTCGACGTCGTTGAAACGTTTCGTGATCGCAGCGACAACTTCGCTGTGTGCACCGAGTCCCCCGCCGAGCACGATGCACGCGGGGTCGAAGATGTTGACGAGGTTGTGCAGACCGAGCGCCGCCCAATCGGCGAATTCGTCCAAGGCCCGCGCCGCGGCTTCGTCGCCACGGCCATAGGCCTCGATCACCGCCTCCGAACTTGTCGCGCCAGCAATGTGGGCAAGCCCGCTGCCCGACACGTACGCCTCCCAACACCCGCGACGCCCGCACGGACAGGCAAGACCGTTGCGTTCAACGACCATGTGTCCGTACTCGCCCGCGAATCCATTGGCGCCGCGCGCCACACGACCACCGACGATCGTGCCGCCACCGATGCCCGTACCGATCGTGACGGCGAGCACCTCGCGGTACCCCCGCGCCGCACCGAGTCGCCACTCCGCCACAGCCGTACAGGTTCCGTCGTTGTCGACGACCACGGGCAAACCCAACCGCTCCGACAGCACCGCACGAAGCGGCGCGTCACGCACACCGGGCAGATGCGTCGTCGTCACGGCCGTGCCGTCACGCGTGACCAGCGCAGCGATGCCCAAGCCCACGGAAGCGATGCCGTCGAACCCACGCGCCAGCGAGACCACCGCGGCAACCGCATCGCCGTCCGCATCGGTTGCAACGCGACGTTCCTCGATGACTCGTGGCTCGCCCTCGACATCGTCAACGACGACGCACAGCGTCTTGGTTCCCCCGATATCGATGCCCAACCGTCTCATGAGAGCCGTCTCATCAGGGTCGTTTCACCGATGTCGCTCGAGTGCGGCGATCAGGCTTCGCAGCGCGACTTCAACTCGGTGAGCGTGTGCAGAATGCGATTCTCCGCACGACGCTTCACGAAGCCCGGCAACGGGATCACCAGGTCGATCGAAAGGTCGTAGGTGACGAGCGTGCCGTTGGAAACGGGCTCGAACATGTAGTCGCCGTCGAGTGTGCGCATGATGTCTCCGTCGACGAGTCGCCAGGCGATGGTGAGCGGCGATTCACCGTAGGTGTAACCAAGTGTGTAGTGCGTGCTGCGCCCCAGCGCCGACGCGCGGAATTCGACCTTGGTGCCGCGCCCCTGCGCATCGCGTCCGAGAACCACCGCTTCCTTCAGATCCTTGGCCCACTCCGGGTAGCGCTCGAATTCGGTCGCAACCTGAAAACAGCGTTCGGGTGACGCAGCGATGACGGTCGTTTGCTTGGCGGTATCGGCCATGCCTCCATTGTGGCGCACGGCAGCACGGGCGCACGGCTTATTCGTCTGGGTCTGCGGCGGATTCGTCGCCTTCGCCGGGCTGTCCACGCTCGGCGAACGCGCCATGGCGGCTCGCCCACAGGCCATTCAGGCCAAGGCCGAGCATCGGCACCAGCACACCAAAAGCCAAGACGCTTCCGGTCTTGCCGTCGGTGGTCGGTCGGGCGATCGCCGTCGCGATACCCGCCACGGTTTGCACCGCGAGCGCGGCCAGCATCGGCACCTTCACGTCGCGCGACGCCACTTCGCCCGTCAGAAAGAACAGTTGTGAGACGGATATCTCGCTTTCACGACTGCTCTGTACCGCGGCGAAGAACCCAATGAGAAAGGTGGCCACACCCACCGCGAAAAGCGTCAGCGACACGACGACGATAACGACACGAAACACATCATCGAAGACGACGGCGCTGACAACCGCGACCACGGCGAAAAACGCCGACGCGAGAAGGTTGAAACGCACGATGGGCGAGGCGCTGATGCGCTGTGGAGAACTCATGGCAGGGCGCGAAGCGTATTCCACAGTTTTTCGGCGAGCACCTCGTACGAGAACTCCGCTTCGGCGCGCGCCCGAGCAGCCGCACCCATTGCGCGTCGAACCGCCTCGTCGTCGAGTAGACGCTCGAAGGCAACGACCACCTCGTCGACGTTGTCGGGGTCGTCGACCACGATTCCCGTTACCCCGTCGTCGACCGCGTCGGCCGCCCCGCCGCTGGAGCCGGCCACCTGCGGCACACCGCACGCCGCGGCCTCGAGGAAAACGATGCCGAAGCCCTCTTGTTCAAGGCCCAACCAGCGATTGCGGCACAGCATCGCGAACACGTCGGCACACCCGTAGAGCAACGGGAGATCTTCGAACGACACTCTCCCGAGAAAGCGCACGGGTGCACCACGGTCGCGCGCGAGCCGCGCCAGACGGCCCTCGTCGCGACCCGCGCCGGCAATCACGAGTTCCAGGTTCGGTCGGGCGCGCGCCATTCGCGCGACTGCCGCGATGGCGGTGTCGAAGCCCTTGCGCGGGACGAGCCGACTGACACCAACGATCAACTCCGCGTCGGGCGGGATACCGAAACGTTCGCGCGTGAGACGACGCGATGATTCGTCGAGCACACGGAACCGTTCGGTGTCGACACCCGGAGCCACGACAGTCGTCGGTAATGCGCGGCCGGCCGCACGTTCGGCTTCACGTGCCGGATAGTTACCGGCGGCAACGCAATGGCTCGCACGACGCAGGACACGGCCGAGCACTTGCTGAGAACCCGGCAACCGTCCGGGAACCGTGACCTCAGCGCCGTGCAATACGACGGCGTACGGCAGATCCAGATTGGGGCCGATGATGCCGAGCGGTACGGCCGGGTCGAGTACCACGAACTCAGCCCCGAAGTCGCGGGCGAGGTCGTTGATGCGTTTCGCCATCAACGGATGCGGCAGCAACACCGACTCACGCACACGCTCGACCCGAAACGGCTGCTGCTCGTCCCACTCGCGTGCCCCCTTGTAGGGACTCGTCAGGACGGCGAATTGGTCGGAAGGCAAGCGACGCCACCATTCCCACAGCAACGACTGGATGCCGCCGACTTTCGGCGGAAAGTCGTTGGTGACGAGGAGGTGACGGCCCGACATGCGTTTCCAGTGTTACCCACGCGCCGTGGGTAGATGCCGCATTTCGTCGCGAACCACATCGCTGGGGTCGTCGGCGGGCACAAGGTCGACGTGACCCACGCGTGCTGCGGCCCACACCGCATGCGCCCGAACGAACGGGTCGTCGTCGACGAGGCTTCGTGCAATCGCATCGCGGGCGGCGGCATCGTCGGGCCGCGCCCGGTTGCCCAACACGATGAGTGCATTGCGCCGCACCCACCTCGCCTCGCGGTCGTGGATGTACCAACGACCGAACCGCGACACAATCTCACCGTCGGCCATCGACAGAATCGCGACGGGGTCGACCGTGGCCGTGATCTGTGAGTCGTCGCCACGGCGGGTCAACGACACGCGCACCGACCGTGTCGATGGTGGGCACACTTCCTGACAGTCATCGCAGCCATAGATGCGGTCGTCGATGGCCTCACGCAGGCCGCGATCGACGATTCCGGGCTTCTGGATGACCCACGCCAGACACCGCGCAGCATCGATGACTCCGGGCTCGATGATCGCGCCGGTCGGACAGCCGTCGAGGCAGCGTCGGCACGTTCCACATCCATCGGCAACGGGTGTCGACGTGGGCAGCACCGCATCCGTCACCACTCCCCCGAGCACGAACCAACTACCCGCGTCGACGAGCAACAGGTTGGCGTTCTTGCCGTACCACCCAAGACCGGCAAGGTAAGCAGCCTCACGGTCGACGAGTGCGTTCTCGTCGGCCACGACGAGTGCACGGTGGCCGACCGACTTCAGCTCTTCGGCGACTGCTCCGAGCGCATTGCGCAATGCCGCGTAGTTGTCACGCCAGGCGTATCGCGCGACACGAGCCTTCGGTGCCTGCGAATTGGAAGAGTGACCCGGCTCGGGCTCGTGGTACGCAACCGCACCGACGATGATCGACCGCGCACCCCGCACGACCGTCGACGGGTCGGTCGACCGCACAGGATTACGAAAGGTGAACTGCATCGTGTCGGACAAGCCGCGGGCGTTGCGGTCGTCGATGGCTCGTCGGGCACGGTCGAACCGACGGGCCGGGGCGATGCCGACCCGATGAAGACCTGCGCGTGTGCCGACATCGCAAACGTGGCGGGCGTAGTCGTGGAGTGCCGCTTCGGTACGGGACTGCGCGTCAGACGGCACGGTGCCGAAGCGTAGGCACCATTCCCGCGTTTGCGAGCAACTTCACGGCGCGAGCCTCGTCGAGGCTGAGAACAACGGCTTCGTCGGGGTTGCGTCCGATCAGAAAACTGACCACACAGTCGCCGCAGGCATCGGTGTCACGCATGCAGCAGGTGTCGCAATCGATGGTGAGGGACTCGTTTGTCGTCATGTACACAGCGTGACAACGGGGTGTCACACGCTGACGACGTGCGCTCCCTGGTGGTCGATGGAAACGACCCGCGCACGACCATTCGAGGGCAAAGCGGCCGCCACGCGGTCGGCGTCGGCCGATCGCACGAAACATGCCACGGTGGGCCCCGAACCGCTGAGCCAGGCCGACACGGCCCCCGCATCGACCATTGCCCCCACCGCCTCGCGGCTCGGATCGGCCTTTGCCAGCCTCAGGTCCTGGTGCAGACGGTCGTTCATTGCCTC
>JBJTYJ010000012.1:0-3063 GCA_046082705.1 Actinomycetota bacterium
CCTTCGACGATGCCGTCTTCAACGGTGATGACCACGTCGGCCGCTGCCGCCGCGCTGATCATCGCGGGGTCGAGCGGCTGGCACGAGCGCACGTCCCACACATCGACGTTTGCATCGGTACCAATCGACTCGACTGCCTTCAACGCGTTGCCCACCAACTTGCCGATTGCGAGCACCGCAACTTTCGCACCCGTCGCCGACTGCGACACCAAACGACGTGCGGCAAGGCCCGCACCGACGTTGGAGTCGTCGACGTTGCGTGCCGTGCCCTTCGGGTAGCGAATCGCAACGGGACCATCGTTGGCAAGCGTCATCGCGTCGTGGAGCATTTGCTGCAGTTCCTGTGCCGAGGAAGGTGCGAGAACGCGCATTCCGGGCACCTTGCACAGAAGCGTCATGTCGTACACGCCGTGGTGGCTGGGGCCGTCGTCACCGGTGATTCCCGCCCGATCGAGGCAGAACACGACGGGCAGCTTGTGCAGCGCGACGTCGTAGACGACCTGGTCCCACGCGCGCGAAAGAAACGTGCTGTACACCGCAACGACGGGGCGCAGACCCGACATGGCCATGCCGGCGGCGGCCGTGACCGCATGCTGTTCTGCAATACCGACGTCGAAGAAGCGGTCGGGAAACCGGCTTTCGAAAGGCAACAAGCCGGTGGGGCCGGGCATTGCGGCCGTAATGGCAACGATGCGCTGGTCGACGTCGGCTTCCTTCAGCAACGCGTCGGCGAAGGCCTGTGTGTATCCGGTGAGCACCGCCCTTGGCGGGCCGCTTTGCGGGTCGAACACGGGTGCGTCGTGCAGGTGCTTTTCGTCGTCGTCTTCGGCAGGGGAGTAGCCGCGACCCTTCTGCGTGACGACGTGCAACAACACGGGCCCTTCTTCCGAGCGCTGCTCGGCGGATCGCAGTGCGCGCTCGACGGCCTCGACGTCGTGTCCGTCGATGGGGCCGATGTAACGCACGCCGAGTGCCTCGAAGAATCCGGGTGGCTGCAAGAACTCGCGCACCGCGGCCTTGACTGCCTCGATGCTGCGCTCGGCCTGGCGACCGACTGCAGGCAGGTCGCGGAGGAACTGTTCGATGCGGCGCTGGCGGCGCACGTAGGTGGGGTTCAGGCGAATGTTGATGAGTGTCGATGCCAACTTGTCGGCGATCTTGTCGGCGAAGTTCGAATCGTT
Source organism: Actinomycetota bacterium (assembly GCA_046082705.1). Classification (GTDB taxonomy): domain Bacteria; phylum Actinomycetota; class Acidimicrobiia; order Acidimicrobiales; family Ilumatobacteraceae; genus F1-20-MAGs119. The sequence goes on from JBJTYJ010000012.1 coordinate 1,182, forward strand.
GTCGTCGATCTCGTCGTCGGGTGCCGCTGCGATGGCCGACACGATGCGCTGCGAAATTGTCGGCGCATAACTGCGGCTGTTGTCGTTCAGCACGATGATGACCCGGCGACCAGAGTGACCGAGGTTGTTCAACGCTTCGTAGGCGAGTCCACCGGTCATCGACCCGTCACCGATGACGGCGACGATGTGCCTGTGCTCGGGTGCGGCACCGTGGTGTTCGGCGTGGTCACGCGCAACCGCCATGCCGTACGCGTACGACAACACGGTCGACGCGTGGCTGTTCTCGATGAAGTCGTGCGTGCTCTCGGTGCGGCTGGGGTATCCCGACAAACCCTCTGCCTGGCGCAGCCGTGTGAACTCGCCAGCGCGACCCGTGACCAACTTGTGGACGTATGCCTGGTGGCCGGTGTCCCAAAGAATCGCATCGGTGGGACTGTCGAACACGCGGTGCAAGGCAAGGGTGAGTTCCACGGCGCCGAGGTTCGAACCAAGGTGGCCGCCGGTTTCGGAAACGGCCTGCACGATGAAGTCACGGATCTCGCCCGCGAGATCGTTCAACTGCTCGTATGACAGTCCGCGCAGGTCGCTTGGCGTCTTGAGATCAGCGAGTTTCATGACAACTTGACGCTACCGCCGACCCACGGGGTGAGGGGTACTGTGACCCCATGCAGGTGCCCAACTTCTCACTCTCCGGCAAGACCGTGCTCGTGACGGGTGGCAACGGTGGCATCGGGTTGGGTTTCGCACGTGGCCTCGTGGCCAATGGTGCGAACGTAGTGATCTGGGGCACAAACGCCGACAAGAATTCTGCGGCGACGGCCGAACTGACGGCCCTGTCGAAAGAGGTCAAGGGCGGTGCCGTCGCGGCACGCGTGTGTGACGTCGGTGACCAAAGCCAGGTCACTGCCGGCTTTGCCGATGCGGCAGAGCAGTTCGGTCGTATCGACGCGGTGTTCGTGAACGCCGGTATTGCCGGGAGGGGAATCCCGTTCCACGAAATGCCCGCTGACGAATGGCATCGCGTGATGAGGGTCAATCTCGATGGGGCATTCTTCACCGCGCAAGAGGCATGCCGCCACATGATGGACAAGGGTGGCGGTTCGATCGTCTTCACCACGTCGGGTTCGGCGCTTTACGGTGCCGCGCGGTCGCAGCACTACGGCGGATCGAAAGCCGCGCTGCTGTCGATCTCGAAGGCGATCGCAGTCGAGTTCGCACGTTACGGCATCCGCAGCAACTGCGTGTTGCCCGGGTGGATCGAAAGCGACATGACCCACAGGCAACTCGAGTCCGACGCTTTCAAGGCCAAGGTGTTGCCGCGCGTGCCAATGCGCCGATGGGGTGATGCAAATGATTTCAGTGGTGTCGCCGTTTACCTTGCAAGCGACCTGTCGGCGTACCACTCGGGTGACTGCATCACCATCGACGGTGCCTACCACTCGTTCTGACGACTACGATGTGGCGAGTTGACGCTCGTGGCGCGTGTCGAGACGTCGCTGGTTCCAGCGGTGCAGCCACGTACCGAGACCGAAGCCAACGAGTAGGAACAACTGGCCGCCGACACCGTCGATCCAGTAGTGGTTCGCGGTCACAACGATGCAGAACAACGTGAGTGCGGGATACAGCAACACCGCTGCCTTCACCCAACGTCGCCGTGCAAGCGGCCAAATCGCAAACGCACACCAACTGGCCCAGCCAATGTGCAGGCTCGGCATTGCCGCGTACTGGTTCGACACCTTCGCCGCCGCACCCGAACTGAAGTCCCATGGACCGCCGTAGACGTCGAGCGTGTCGACGAAGCCGAAGTTCTCTTTGCCCTTGTTGACTCCGCGCTCGGGCGCCTCGATGCACGCACCGCCGTGACCAATGGGCGGGCACGGCG
>JBJTYJ010000013.1:0-4190 GCA_046082705.1 Actinomycetota bacterium
GCGTTGGCCGGCCTCGCCCGCTTCGCGTGCTTCGGGCAGCGCAACGAACACCGCGTCGGTGGGAAGGTCGTCGGAGATGTAGGCAAGCGCACACTGATGCTCGAACTGCGCGTCGGAAACGTCGGTCGTCACGCGCATCCACGCACCACACCATCCCGTCACGTCACGACGCGACTCGGGAACGTTGTCGCCGTTGATCCATCGCCGGTCAAAGACGTCGCTCCACGATTCGGATGCAAGTTCATCGGGACGCACCAAACCCTCGGGTAGCGACACTGCATCCAGTTCCGTTGTTGATTCGGGTACCTGGAACGACGACTCGAGGTTGAGAATCGCACCCTTTTCCTGACGCGCCACCACTCGGCGGGTGGCAAAGCTGCGCCCGTTGCGGATGCGGTCGACTTCGTAACGAACGGTCTGCGAGTTGTCGCCGCGCTGGATGAAATAGGCGCGCACGGAATGCACCATGAACGCGGGGTCCACGGTGGCGGCCGCGGCCGACAGCGCCTGGGCGACGATGTGTCCCCCGTACAACCCACCCCACGGGTACGGATGCCCGATGCCGACATACGTGTCAGGGCCGTGCGCTTCGAGTGCAACGAGGTCGTGGAGGTTCACTCCCCCATTGTGTCGGGTCAAGAAACGCGAATCACAACGAGAACATCGCCCGTCACGTGACTCTCGACTTCGAAGTCACCGGCTTCGGTTGCCGTGAAGGCAAACACCTTCTCCTCCCCCGCGGGTGTCTCCTCTCCACCGAGATCGAAGCCGTGCACGTGGAACTCGTCATCCTCGTCGGGATTCACCATTGTCAATTCGATCGCATCGCCGACCGAGACCTCTTCGATGCGATCGGATCCGGAATCGACACCCACGGTCACGCTGATTCGCACCATGCCGTCCTCGATCGTCGTCGGAGCCACGGTGTCGACAGGTGCGACCGTGCTTTCGACAGCGACCGTCGTCGAGATTGGTGTCGTGTCGACCGTCTGGTCCTCGTCGCCACCACAGGCGGCAAGGCCGACAACCGCGACCACCGCGACGGCAAAGCGGATGTGCATCTTCTTCATGCACTTCCAGTCGCTTGAGGTGGCGGAAGAGTTCCACCGCGTTCACCACTCGTCACTTCGACCATCCCCTGCAGTTCGACACGGGCCCTCGCCACTCGCGAGCGGATGGTGCCGATGGCACAGCCGCAGATCTCGGCGGCCTCTTCGTATGTCATCCCGACCAACTGGGTCAATACAAATGCCTCGCGTCGTTCGTCATCGAGGCGACCAACCAAATCCCGCACGGTCACACTGGTGTCAAGATCGGACTCGAGCCGTGGTCGAAGAGCCGCGAATTCTGCGTTCGTGCGACGGCGTCGTTGCCTGCGCCTGATCTCGTCGACGCAGACATGGCGCGCAATTCCGAGAACCCAACCACGTACCTGGTGCTCGGGAGTGAGGCGGTGCAGCGACCCAACGACGCGAACGAGAACTTCTTGCGCCAAGTCATCGGCCGCTTCCAGGTCGACCATGTACCGGCACGTGCGCCACACATCGGCCTGCACCAGCCGCAGAAACCCCTCCAATGCCACCCGATCGCCGTCCCGCGCCTTGAGCGCCGTGGTCGACAACAGGTCCATGCGTCCACGCTAACCAGATGGACGGGAACCAAGGCGAGTCCGCGAGCGACACTTGTGTATGGACACCCACGCGTCGTGTATCCCGTTCCAGGAACTTCTCTCTGCAAGCCTCGACGGAGAGACAGCAAGTGACGAACTTCGGTCGTTGGCGGGTCACCTCGCGACCTGTTCCTCTTGTCGCGAATTCGAACAGAGGCTGATGACACAACATCGCGCGGTGCGTGTGGGAACCGCGGAGAGCATCCCTGATCTCGCGCCACGGGTTCTCGCAATTGCGCACCCACCCCGACTGGGAAGACGCGGCATCGTCCGCCAAGGCCTCGCGGTGATCGGTCTCACCGAACTTGTCATCGCTCTGCCGGCATTGCTCCTGGGTGAAGACGGTGCGGCACCGGTACATGTCGCACGCCATGTCGGTTCTCTCGGCGCGGCCCTCGGCTTTGCATTGCTCTACGTCGCGTGGAAACCAACGAGGGCCTACGGTCTCTTGCCGTTCGTTGCTTCGCTGGCGGCATTCGTGACGATCGGATCGATCATCGACGTTTCGGTCGGACGCGCAACCGCACTCAATGAATCAACCCACCTCGTGGAATTGGCCGGAACGTTCTGTGTGTGGTTCCTCGCCGGGTTTCCGAAACCAAAATTGCGACGATTGCTCGCCGCTCGCCGGATTGTTGGCTGATCAACTGTTGAAATCGAAGCCGAGGTCGGGTGCGGTGAGCATCGGCTGATACGGAATTCCGGCCTCGGCCGCCATCGCTGCGCAGCTACCACCGCGGTCGACGATGACCGTGATGAAAACGGGCTCGGCTCCGAACGCCTTCACCACCTCCACCGCTTCGAACAACGACGTGCCACGTGTGACGGTGTCCTCGGTGATGACAACCTTGTCGCCGGGTTGCAGTGCGCCGGCAAGGCGACCGGTCACGCCGTGATCCTTTGCCTCTTTTCTCACACTGAAACTTCTCAAGTTGACGCCGCGTGTCGCGCCGACTGCAGCAATACCGAAGGCAACCGGGTCGGCGCCCATCGTCAAACCGCCGATTGCCGTCGCCGATTTGGGAATCATCGACAGTGCGACATCGGCAACCAACAGAATTCCGTCCGGATGACATGCGGTTTGTTTTGTGTCGAGGAACCACGTGCTCTTGCGACCCGACTTCAACGTGAAGTCGCCACGCCTGACCGCGTGGGCGAGCACATGGTCGCGCAACTTCGTGCGAGCGGGGTCGAGAGGTGGCAGGTTGCCGACATCGGTCATGGTCGCCACGGTACCCATCAGGCAGATTTCGTAACGTGACCGCAACAAAAGGGCGGGCTTCCTCCGCGAAGTCAGCCAAGAAACCAGTCAAGAAATCCACCCCCGCCAAGAAATCCGGAGCAACCAAGTCAGGTATGAGCAAAGCTCACAAGGCCGCGCTTGCTCGGGGTCGGGTGATCCGTACCTATCTCGATGTTCTCGAGGCCAACCGCCCCAAGCGCGGCCGCAAGCGAACGATCGATTCGATTGCCCGGCGTCTCGGCGTCATCCGCAAGGAAATGGCACTGGCCGACACCGTGACGAAGTTGCGCCTGACCCAAGAGCGCATGGACCTCGAGCGCGAGCTACAAGTGAAGAAGGCAAACGCCGACATCGGGAAGTTCGAATCACAGTTCGTGAAGGTTGCCCGTGCTTACGCAACCCGCAACGGCATCACCTACACCGCGTGGCGCGAAATCGGCGTCAGCTCGCAGGTGTTGAAGCGCGCGGGTATTTCACCCGACGCCTAAGCGTCGAGTGCGTCGATTGCCCGGGCCGCGTTCGCTACGACATGCGACTCGTCAAAGATGTCAATGATCGCCTCTGTTGTGAGGTCGATGTCGAGGCTCGATACGAGTACATCGCGAAAGTGCTGGCCGGTTTCCAGCGATCGCCGCGACAGTTCCTGCACGATGCGATACGCGTCGTCTCGTGACTTACCGTTCTCGACGAGTGCCAACAGGGCGGACTGCGAGTAAACGACGCCGTTCAACAAATCGAGGTTGCGGCGCATTTGGGCAGCGTCGACTTCCAGGTTGGCGAGAAGGTTTCTGAGGCGACGTGTGACGTAGAACGCGAGCAACGCCGAGTCGGGAAGAATGATTCGCTCGGTCGACGAGTGCGAAATGTCGCGCTCGTGCCACAGTGCGACATCCTGCAGCCCCGCCTGCAGATTGCCCCGCAACACGCGCGACAAACCGGTGATGGTTTCCGCCGAGATGGGATTGCGCTTGTGGGGCATCGCACTGCTGCCCTTTTGGCCTTTCGAAAAGCCTTCGCGAACCTCGTTGACCTCGGTGCGCTGCAGATGGCGCAGTTCGACGGCGATCGATTCGGCGGTCGTGCCGAGAGATGCGCACGCCCACAGAAATTCCGCATGTCGATCGCGACTGATGACCTGCGTCGCGGGCACCGGTTCGAGGCCAAGTAATTCACCGACGAACCGCTCGACGGCCGGGTCGATGTTTGAATAGGTTCCGACAGCGCCCGACAGTTTGCACACAGACACCGCATCACGGGCCGACCGCCAACGCGCGAGAT
>JBJTYJ010000014.1:0-2120 GCA_046082705.1 Actinomycetota bacterium
TTTGGCGAAAGGTGTCCTGAAGCCCGCCAAAGCCAAGAAGGCCGCCGCACCCGCAACGCCAAAGGCCGCCGCACCCGACAAAGACACCGCCAAGCCTGCCGGGGCCGCGTCGAAAGCCGCGGCAAAGACGAAGGCTCCGGCAAAGTCGGGTGGCAAAAAAGCCTGAGTTGGCTCTCGTACGATTCGACGCAGCGGGGGGATGATGGCGTCAGGCAAGGCACTCGACAGGGCAAGCCTCACCGCGCTCGTTGAGGCGGGCGAGGTCGACACCGTGCTGATGGCGTTCCCCGACCTCTTTGGCAGGCTCGTGGGCAAGCGCACCACCGGTCGGTTCTTCCTCGAACACGTTGCCGAGCACGGCACCGAGAATTGCGACTACCTCATCGCGTGCGACATCGAGAACAATCCCGTTTCGGGATATCGATTTGCGAGTTACGACCAGGGCTATGGCGACATGGTGGCCCGTGCGGATTGGACTGCCGCGTGGCGCGTTCCGTGGGTCGACGCAACGGCACTCGTCATTTGTGACGTCTTCGACGTCGAGTCAGGCGCACCCATCAACGAGGCACCCCGGTCGATCCTGCGTGCGCAGGTCGACGCCGCGGCGCGAATGGGCTACCGCCCGATGATCGGCAGCGAGATCGAATTTTTCCTTTTCGACACGTCCTATTCCGAAGCCCACGCGTCGGGATACCGCGATCTTCCACCTTCGGGCAATTGGGTACAGGACTACCACGTGGTCCAAACCACGCGCGACGAGCCGGTGATTGGCGCGATCCGCCGTGGTCTCGAGACCGCAGGTGTGCCCGTTGAATTCACCAAGGGTGAGGCTGGTCGCGGCCAGCATGAAATCAATCTCGACTACACCGACGCTCTCGCAATGGCCGATCGCAACGTTCTCTACAAGACCGCTGCAAAGGAAATCGCCGCACAACACGGAAAGTCCGCGACGTTTATGGCGAAGTACGACTTTGCCGAAACGGGCTCGTCGTGCCACGTGCACAGCAGCCTCTGGTCGTCCGACGGGGCACGCGCTCTCTTTCACGATGAATCGACACACGGGGCAAGCGATCTCTTTCGTCACTACCTCGCCGGCCTGCTTGCGACGGCACGCGAGTTCTCGTTGTTGTGGGCGCCGACGATCAACAGTTACAAACGCTTCCAGCCCGGCTCGTGGGCCCCGACCGGCGTTGCATGGGGTGTCGACAATCGCACGCTCGGCTTCCGGCAGGTGGGGCATGGCGCATCGTTGCGCATAGAGAACCGGGTGCCCGGCGCCGATGCGAACAGCTATCTCGCTTTTGCCGGAGTGTTGGGTGGAGGCCTGTACGGCATCCGTCACGAATTGCCCCTCGCCGACGCATTCGTCGGCAACGGCTACGAGGCCGACCTGCCGCGCATTCCTTCCAGCCTTGTCGAGGCGATCGAATTGTGGCGGGGCAGCGCGATTGCGCGCGAGGTCTTTGGTGACGACGTGCACCACCACATCCTCGTGATGGCCGAGGCCGAGTGGCAGGCATTCAACAAGACGGTCACCGGCTGGGAACGCCGTCGGTACTTCGAACTCATCTAGTCACGACCGAAAGCAGACAGACATGGAACGACTCGCCGGCAAGGTTGTGCTCATCACCGGCGCGGCATCTGGGCTTGGCAGGGTCGCTGCCGAGCTGTTCGTGGGCGAGGGTGCACGCGTCGTCATTGCCGACGTCGTCGACGGCTCGGATGCGGTGAATGCCATCACTGCATCGGGTGGCGTCGCTTCTTGCGTGCATTGTGACGTGACGAATGAAGACAGCGTTACTGCAGCCGTGCGCCACGCAGTCGATACCCACGGTTCGCTTGACGTCATGTACAACAACGCCGGGGTCATGTTGTCCGACGACGATGATCCCGTGTCGACGCCACTCGCGACCTACGAACGAACAATGGACATCAACGTGAAGGGTGTGTTGCTCGGTTGCCGCGCGGCAATTCCCGTGATGCAGGCACAGGGACGTGGTTCGATCATCAACGTCGCCTCGTTCGTGGCGCACATGGGTGCGGCCACGCCGCAGGTTGCTTACACCGCCTCCAAGGGGGCCGTGCTTGCAATGACGCGCGAGATTGCCGTCATCTACGCA
>JBJTYJ010000015.1:0-3988 GCA_046082705.1 Actinomycetota bacterium
GTGCCGGCGCTGAACGAGGCGGCCTCGGTGGCGGGCGTGATGTCAAGAGCATCGGACAGCGGAATCACGGTCCACACCAGCAGCGCTCCGACCAGGGCAGCGACCCCCAGTCCCAACCAACCCGTGACGAACCGGAAGGCCAGCTTGCCGCGCCGCGCTAGTAGGAGAATCCCAGTGCAAAGGGCCAAGCCAAAGAACCCGAGAATCAGCGCCTGTCGCGCAACCATCGACACGCTGTCAGGCTAGTGACGGCACGGTGAACGGACGACGGATACGGTTCGTCGGGTGACAACTCGGATCACGTTCGCGATGCCGTTCTACAGCGGACTCGGGTACCTCGAGTCCGCCCTGCGGAGCCTGCAGCACCAGACGACCGCCGAGTGGAAGGCGATTGTCGTCGACGATGCGGGCCCCGAGCCGGCCGAAGGCTTGGCGGCACGCTTTGCCGACCCACGTATCAGCTACGTGCGCAACGACGTGAATCTTGGGCTGGCAGGCAATTGGAACAAGGCGTTGTCCCTTGCCGACACCGAATTCGTCACCATCTTTCACTGCGATGACGAGCTGGCAGCGCATTACGCCTCGACGATGATCAACCTCATGGAACGTCAGCCGCAGGCTGTCGCCGGGCACTGCCGGGTGCAGCTCATCGATGACAATGGCCAACCCACGCGCACACTTGCCGACGCGGTCAAAGGGTGGCTCACGCCCCGGTTCACCAACGACATTGCAACTTCCGGAGACTCGGGCCTCCGCACACTTGCTCGCGCCAACTGGATCTTCTGCCCAACCCTCTGCTTTCGTCGGGCACTGCTCCCAGCAGCGCCGTTCGATGCGCGTTGGCAGTTCGTGGTGGATCTCGATGCAATGAAACGACTCATCGTGGCCGGTCACACGATTGACGGTACGTCAGAGGTCGCGTATCGGTACCGGCGCCACCACCACAATCAGACGCGACTTCTCGGAGCGAGTTTTCGCCGCCACGACGAAGAACTGGAGTTTGCAAAACTGACTTGCGAAGAAGCAGCGGCGATCGGCTGGAACCTAACTGCGCGAACGTCGCGCCGAGCCGCGGTGGCGCGCATCAATCTGCTCGTCGAATCAGCCATCGCATTGGGGCAGCGAGACACCGGGCGTTTTCGTGGCGCGTTGCGTCGCGCCACGACGGGCCGACGACCTGCAGGCGACGTTGGAGGTGGCCCATCGCCTCGCTAGCGTCAGTCGGGTCATTCGGGCGAGTGGCGAAATGGCAGACGCGCTGGCTTCAGGTGCCAGTGTTCGCAAGGACGTGGGGGTTCAAGTCCCCCCTCGCCCACAAGAATCGGTTGCACCGACTCATGATCCGCCGCATGGTCGGGCAGCGTCTCGCACGGCGAGTGCGATCGGGATGAGCATCGACACCACCACTGCCCCAAGCCGAAGCTGCTTGTCATCGGTGGGTCTTGCCGAGCGGATAGCGATTGCATCCGTCGTCTGTCTCGGCGCGATCGCGTCTCTCGGTATTCTCGGCGGACTACTCGATGTTCGATCCGTGTCGTTTCTCTCGGCTGCGGCCGTCGTCGCAACTGGCATCACCTGCGGACTCGTGACAACACGTGGTTCACAGCGCGCGGGTGTCGACGATGTCAATGCGGGTCGGAGTGTTGTCGTTGTTCCGATGGTGTTCCTCCTCTCCGCCGTGCGCTGGTTGGCCAGGCCGGCAGGCACACGGCTGAGTTGGCTACTCGACACGTGGGATGGCACCACGAATCCGGGCGTCGTGTCGTATTCGGTGGTGAGCGGCAACATCGGCCGCGACACAACCGTGCTCAGCCAGTGGGAGACGTACCCGCGTGCACCGCACTTTGCAGTGGCGCAGGTTGCCCGCATTGCCGAAGGGTTCGGCCTTGGTTCGGCGGCCGACCGAGCGACGATCTACGCAATCGGGCTGTGGTTCACGTACGCCGTCATGCTTCTTGCTGTCGGCGTGGTTGCCGTGAAGCTTTCCAATGCGCTCGGGGTGCCGTCTCGCCTTGCGACCGTCGGAACGGTCGTGGCCCAGTCGATGCTGATGCTCGCGGGAAATCTGGAAAAGACACTGCTGTTGCACAGTTTTTCCTTCATTGCCTGCATTGCGTGCTGTGTGTCGTTGGTTGCCGTTTGGATTTCGCTCGACGACGCGACGCAAATTTCAGTGAGCAACCTTCTCGTTCTCAGCCTGCACATCGTGGTGGTCGTCGAGACGTATCCATTGATGTTGCCGTTCGTCGTCGTGGTGTTGGGGTTGTTGGTACACCGTCACCGAAGCCGGATTCCTCTCTACTCTCCGGGCGCGGTCACTGCATTTGCACTGCCGCTGGCAATCGCTGCTCCGCGGCTCTTCGGCCAGGCGCAGAACTCGGTCGCCGGAAATCAAGTATCGGCAGGTGGGCATCTTCTTGCATTGTCGTCGTTCGCTGTTCTCGTTGTCGTGGTTGTCAGCACAGTGGCAGTTGGAATCTTGGCGACGTCTCATCGACCGGGCCGTGGTGCAGCGCTCGTTCTGGCCGGCGCAATTGCAGTTCCCGCTGCCGCATGGCTACTTGTCGGGAATTTTGACCGCACGTACGGGGTGAACTACTACCCGAAGAAAGCAGAACTCTTTGCTCTGGTGGTGGTTGCCGCAGTGGTGCCTGCTGCACTCTTGAAGGCTCTCAGCTGGTTGATCACGCGCCTGGGGCCGGCATCAATGGTCGTCACCATGGTTGTTGTGGTTCTCGCGGCAACGTGGAACGGGCCACTTTCGGTTCCGCGGCTGATCGAATCGTCAAGTCAGAGCCGCCGCTATGTCGACATTGCACTGCACGAGGCCGACAATCCGTCGGAAGTGGTGATTTTCGGGTCGAACGTCACGATGTCGACGTACGCGTCGATGTTGGCCAACTTGCTCGACAAGAATTACTGGAACGTCGGCTATGCAAATGACCGTTTGGTCACGATGTTCCAGCAAATCTCGGTGGCGAAGAAGGGAACTGCGCCACAAGGGCTGTGCAAAATACTCAGTCATCGCCCAGCAGAGCTGGTGATCGTCGATTCGAGAACAACGAAGAGGATTTTCTGCGATTCGCCGGATTCCTCGCAGCGGTGAGACCCATGGCCAACGACGCGAGAAGCCCGAGCACTCCAAGTGCCAGGAGTGGGTCAACCCATACCGGGTCGTACTTGAACTCCACCTTCTCGACGCCACCTTTGAAGTAGACGCCCACCTGATTCCCGTTGACGGGGAAGGCTTCTTCGCGCACGCCATTGACGTACACGGTCCAATCGGGCGACCAACCTTCATCGATGGCCAAGATCCCATCGCTCGTGATCTCGAAAATGTAGGCGCGGCGACCATTCGCTCGGTACAACTCGCTGACTTGTCGAGGAGAACAGTCACCAGGACATTTGAGTATGAGCGACTTATCCTCAACCACAGCCGTCCGATCAGGGATTACGCGAAGCTCCTCACCCAGGTTGCTACTTCTTATCCGCGATCGCTTATAGGCAATCGCGTGGCCGATCCATTTCGAGTTCTCCCACAGTTCGACGTCGCCGGACTTTGCGACAGGTCCGGAGAAGCCCACCAACTGTTGGTCAGCCGAAATGACCGACACATCAACGAGCACCCACCGCACCCCGAGGCGCCGCAGTAGGTCTGCATGAAGTGGGAAGCGGGTCTGCGAGCGGATGGTGAGATCGGTTGTGAATTTGCCATTAGTCAATGACTCGACCATTTCGATCCATCGTTTCTGCACCCATTGGCCCCCGTCGTAGCCATCGATCGATGCAACGTTGGCGAGGACGTTCGTGTTCGGGCGCAACTGCTCGAGCAGGTACGCGGAGTTGTCGAACCGGTCGAAGGTCTGCGCGAACACGCGTCCGCCTTCCGCCTTGATCTTGTCGACCAACGGCTTTGGTACCTCGGCAAAACGGGTTTCCGACCGCTGGAACGTTGCAGGACTGTTGCCCAGAGGCAACAGAGATCCGA
>JBJTYJ010000016.1:0-6481 GCA_046082705.1 Actinomycetota bacterium
CGCTCCCAGAAAGCGCGGGTGTTCATGGGCGAATCTTCGGCTGCCTGATTCGACTCGTTTTCCAGTGCGTCGACAACTTCCGTGGCGTAAATCTTCGCAACGCCACAGAACGTCGGTGGTTCGGTCGTGGTCGTTGTCACTGCCACGGAATCCGTTGGTTCGGTGGGCGTGGTTTGGCGCGTCCCGTCTTCCGCACACGCCGCGAGCGCCAGAAGAGTGATCAGACCGCAGACCGTTATTAGTCGTCGAGCGGTTCTCACCCGCCGCAGACTACTTCTTGTAGAGGTTGACAACCGCGAAGGCGACGCCAGGTCCGGTCACCAAGAACCAGATCTTCATGTTCAAGAGCTTCTTGTCAAGGTGCGCCATCATCATTTCGAACTTGCGATCAACTTCGTCGCCGAGCTTGCGCAGATCGTCTTTAGTCGCGAGAGATGCCGTTCCTTCGAAGTTCAACGAATTCATGATCACCTCGTTCGAATGTGTGCGCTGAGCGTTAGGCGTCGGGGAAGAACTTGCGTAGGTCCTTCAGGCGCGGATCGTTCGAGAAGACTTCGATCGGCGGCTGAATGTCGAGGCGCAGGCCGCGCTGGATGATGCGGCAGGTGGTGTGCTGGTTGTATTCGGCGAGGGTGACGGCCCAGCCGTCGCGGCCGGCGCGGGCGGTGCGGCCCGAGCGGTGGAGGTATGCCTTCACGTCGATGGGTGGTTCGTAGTGAACGACAAGCGACACGTCGTCGATGTCGATTCCGCGTGCAGCGACATCGGTGGCGACGAGGATGTTGATTTGGTTTGCTTCGAAACGCTTGAGCGCCTTTTCGCGGGCAACCTGCGTGAGGTCGCCGTGGATGGCAGCAGCCTTCACATTGAGGTCTTGCAGCGCGCGCTCGACACGGTCGCACTGGCGCTTTGTGTCGCAGAAGACGACTGTCTGTCCGGCGCCTGCCGCCATTGAGGCGATGACCTTGTCTTTGTCGAGTTTGTGGATCGCGAGAAAGAGGTGGCGCATCGTGCCGACGGTTTCGGTGGCGGAGTCGACGGCGACCTCGATCGGCGACTTGAGGTAACGGTTGACGAGGTGGCCGACCTGGCCGTCGAGTGTGGCCGAGAACAGCATCGTCTGGTGCTCGGCGGTGATGTGACGGAGAATCCACTCGACCTGTGGGGTGAACCCTTCGTCGGCCATACGGTCGGCTTCGTCGAGGGTGATGACGGTGATCTTGTCGAGGGTGACTTCGCCGGCCTTGACGAGGTCGATGAGGCGCAGCGGCGTGGCGACGACGAGGTCGACGCCGCGTTCGAGTTCGTCGATCTGCTTGTCGCGCGACGCGCCGCCGTAGACGGCGAGGACCCGCATGCCACAGTGCTTGGCGATCGGTGAGAGAACTTCGGCGACCTGGAGGGCAAGCTCGCGCGTGGGCACGAGCACAAGGCCGTGGGGTTTGCGCGGGGCTGCGTCGCGGTCGATGCGGGCGAGGGTTGGGATGCCGAAGGCGAGGGTCTTGCCGCTGCCGGTGCGGGCGCGGCCGCAGACGTCGTGGCCTTTGAGGGCGACGGGGATGGCTTCGGTCTGGATGGCGAACGGTGCGTCAAATCCCGCGGCTGCGAGACCGGCATCAATGTCGTCGGGCACGCCGAGGTCGGCGAACGCGGTGGGGGTTGTGCTTGACACTTCGCCAAAGGCTAACGGCGTGCGGGGGCGAAATACTGACTGATGACTCAGTTAGTAGACATCGCTGCCAATGCGTCGTTATGGTTCACTCGCTTGAACTGCACCGCACGTGTGCACCGCTAGGGAGAGCGCCACGTATCCGCCCCTTCTTCACCGCGTGTGATGGGAACAAGGAGGTAATCCGTGTCCGTCCATAACGGCACCCACCAAGAGGCATCGACTTTGGTCGACCTTGCACTGTCCGGTCTCTACGCCGCATCAGCGGTGAAGGGCATCGCATACGACTGGCAGCAGTTCGTACTTCCGAGCAACGTCGATTTCGACGCCGAGCTCGCGGCGCTTCTGGCGCTGGAGGCCACGAAGTGACCCGCCCGGGGCGGGTGCTTTTCCTCGGATGCGGATCCGTCACCCAGGCGGCGCTTCCACTGTTGATTCGCGATGTGAAGCTTGAGCCTTCCACGATCACGATCATCGATTTCGTCGACAACCGCCACCGCGTCGCAGATGCGCTTGCCGCGGGTGTCACCTACAAGACGCTGCAGATCACGCCGGGGAATCTCGACGAGGTGCTGTCGGCACATGTGTCGGCTGGCGACATGTTGCTCGACCTGGCATGGAACATCGACGCACCGACCATCATCGGCTGGTGCCACGACCACGGCGTGCGGTACCTGAACACGTCGGTCGAACTGTGGAACCCCTACGAAGACCTTGCGTCCACTCCCCCGCTCGAGCGCACGCTGTACGTACGCCACCAGTCGCTGGCTGCGATGGTGCGCGGATGGGGCGGCAATTCGGGTCCGACCGCGGTCGTTGAACACGGCGCAAACCCGGGTTTGGTCTCCCACTTCGTAAAGCAGGCGCTGGTCGAGATTTCGACGAAGTTGTTGAGCGAGGGTCGCGCGGGTGCGCTGAAGCCGAAACTCGAGCTTGCGGTGGCCGAGGGCCAGTTCAACCATCTGTCGATGCTCACGGGCACGAAGGTGATCCACATCGCCGAACGCGACACCCAGACGAGTCTCGTGCCGAAGGCACCGAACGAATTCGTGAACACGTGGAGCGTCGAAGGCTTCTACGAAGAAGGCATCGCGCCGGCCGAGATGGGTTGGGGTACGCACGAAAAGAAGCTGCCGCGCAATGCGCACCAGCACACCAAGAACGGCCCGCGCAACCAGATCTGCATCGCCAAGCCCGGCATGGAGGTGTTGGTGCGCAGCCGCGTTCCGTCGTCGGAGATTCACGGCATGGTGATTCGCCACGGCGAGGCGTACACGATGTGCGAACACCTGTCGGTGTACGACGACAAATGCGAGGCGATCTACCGACCGACGGTGCACTACGCGTATTGCCCCACCGACGCTGCGA
Source organism: Actinomycetota bacterium (assembly GCA_046082705.1). GTDB lineage: Bacteria > Actinomycetota > Acidimicrobiia > Acidimicrobiales > Ilumatobacteraceae > F1-20-MAGs119. The sequence goes on from JBJTYJ010000016.1 coordinate 3,038, forward strand.
TCATGAGCGCACAGGAACTGCGCTGGCGCAACTGGGAGATGCAGCCCAAGCAGCGGATCTTGAACGACGAAATCGACCATGGAAAGGACGAGCTTGGCGTTTTGCTGATGGGCCACCCTTACAAGTCGTGGTGGTTTGGTTCGTGTCTGTCGATCGAAGAGGCGCGTGCGATCCTGCCGCACCAAAGCGCAACAACACTGCAAGTGGCATGTTCGGTCGTTGCCGCAGTGCAGTGGATGTTCGACGAGCCCGAGCGTGGCTTGTGCGTTCCCGACGACCTGCCCTACGACCGCATTCTCAAGTTGGCGACGCCGTATCTCGGGACCTTGTTCTCGGGCGCCATCGACTGGGACCCGCTGTCGACTCGCAAGCCGCTCTTTCCCCACGTCAGCGACGAGGGCGCGGAGTTGGACCACAGCGATCCGTGGCAGTTCTGCAACTTCCTCGTGTAGAGACTCCCTTTCCCGCTTCACCCCCTTTCCCGGCGGCCCGTCATTGCTACGGCCGAGGGGCAGGGGTAGGCTCTGGGGCAGTGAAGAAGTCTTTGAGCCTCCTCCTTACGTAACGGCGACAGCCGCATACCGCTGTCGCCGATCCTCCTGCGCCCGAAAGGCCAGGGGGATTTTTTGTTTCTCCGATCGAATACCCGAAAGAAAGCCGAACCAATGCCACCAGCAAACGTGACCCCCAAGAAAATGGCCTTCGACAAGTACAAGCCGTTCGTTCCCGTCGTCCTCACCGACCGCTCGTGGCCGAACCGCATCATCGACAAGGCTCCGCTGTGGTGCTCGGTCGACCTTCGCGACGGCAACCAGGCATTGATCGACCCGATGGACCCCGAGCGCAAGCGCCGCATGTTTGTCGAACTGGTGAAGATGGGCTTCAAGGAGATCGAGGTCGGATTTCCCTCGGCCAGCCAACCCGACTTCGACTTCGTGCGCATGCTCATCGAAGAGGACATGATCCCCGACGACGTCACGATTCAGGTGTTGGTGCAGAGCCGGCCCGAACTGATCGAGCGCACGTACGAGTGCATCGCGGGTGCACCGCGGACAATCGTGCACTTTTACAACTCCACCAACCCCCTGCAGCGCCGCGTCGTTTTCGGATTGGAAAAGGAAGGCATCGTCGACATTGCGGTGAACGCTGCCAAGTTGTGCAAGAAATTGGAAGAAACCGTGCCGAACACGAAGGTGCGTTACGAGTACTCTCCCGAATCGTTCACGCTGACCGAGCCTGAGTTCGCCATCGAGATCTGCGAGGCGGTGATGGAGGTCATCGAGCCGACGCCCGAGAACCCGATCATTCTGAACCTGCCCGCGACGGTCGAGTGCTACTCGCCGAACGTGTATGGCGACGTCATCGAGTGGTTCGGCCGCACCATCAAGAACCGCTCGTCGGTTGTCTTGTCACTGCACCCGCACAACGACCGCGGTTGTGCGGTTGCCGCGGCCGAGTTCGGCGTGATGGCCGGTGCGGACCGTGTCGAAGGAACGCTGTTCGGCAATGGTGAGCGCACTGGCAATGTCGACATCGTGAATCTCGCGATGAATCTCTTCATGAACGGCGTCGACCCCGTACTCGACATCACCGACATCGACGCACTTCGGCGCGTCGCCGAATACTGCAACCGCCTTCCGGTGCATCCGCGTCATCCTTATGTCGGCGACTTGGTGTACACCGCGTTCTCCGGCAGCCACCAGGATGCGATCAAGAAGGGCTTCGAGGCTCTGCCCGCCGATTACAACGAGTGGGGCGTTCCGTACTTGCCGATTGACCCCAAACACGTGGGCCGTTCCTACGAAGCGGTGATCCGGGTGAACAGCCAGTCGGGCAAGGGCGGCGTCGCCTACATCATGAAGACCGAACACGGCTTCGACCTGCCGCGTCGTCTGCAGATCGAGTTCTCGAAGACCATCCAGCACATCACCGAAGATTCGGGCACGGAGATTTCACCCGTCATCATGTGGGATGCATTCAAGACCGAATACCTGCCCGTCGCGCCGACGATGCACCTCGACAGCCACGAGCTGAAGAGCGACTCGACGGGCGCCACAACCATCACTGCACAGATCGCGGTGAACGGTGAACGCCGGACCGTCATCGGCCAGGGAAACGGCCCCATCGATGCTTTCGTCCAGGGACTCCGGGGTGGACTGGGGATCGACATCGACGTCCTCGACTACAGCGAACATGCCCTCGGTGCCGGTGCCGATGCAACCGCGGTCGCCTACGTTGAAAGCACAACCTCGTCGGGGTCGGTGAAGTGGGGCGTTGGAATCGACCCCAACATCATCACCGCGTCGCTTCGGGCGGTTCTTGCCGCCGCCGAGCGTCAGGGCAAGTAGTCTCGGGCCATGCGCGTAGTTGTTGACTTCGACGTGTGTGCCTCGACGGGTGCATGCACACAGGTGGCTCCCGAGATCTTTGAGATCCGGTCCGACGGTTATCTCTACATCCTGGTTGAGGAGCCCACGGGCGACCTCGAGGCAAAGGCACGCGAAGCTTCCGAGCTGTGCCCGACGGCCGCCATCACGATCGAAGAGTGAGTTTCCTCGGGAAACTGAACAGCCGGTGGCGCTCCACCGGCTCGATGCTGTGCGTCGGTCTCGACCCCGACGTTTCCCGCTTGCCCGGCGCGATGTCCGGTCGCGCGGAGGCGATCGCGGATTTCTGTATTGAAATCGTCGATGCGACTGCGCCGCACGTCTGCGCCTTCAAGCCACAGATTGCCTACTTTGCCGCAGTCGGTGCGGAGTCACAGTTGCAGCGCGTGTGCGACCACATCAAGGCCTCGCACCCCGACATTCCCCTGATCCTCGACGCAAAGCGTGGCGACATCGGGGACACCGCCAAGCTCTATGCGCGGGAAGCCTTCGACCGTTACGGCGCCGATGCCGTCACCGTGAACCCATATCTCGGCACCGATTCGCTTGGACCGTTTCTCTCATCGACCGATCGTGGCGTCATCGTTCTGTGCCGCACGTCGAATGCCGGCAGCGGAACGTTCCAGTCGCAACTCGTCGATGGTCGACCGCTCTACGAACACGTTGCGGAACGCGCCGCCAGCGAATGGTCGAAGATGGGCGAGGTCGGCCTGGTGGTCGGCGCCACTTATCCCGATGAACTGGCACGCGTGCGTGCGATCGTCGGCGACATGCCCTTGCTTGTTCCTGGCGTCGGCGCACAGGGCGGCGATGCGGCGACGGTGCTGAACGTCGGCCGCTCATCGGACGGCTTTGGCCTCATTATCAACTCGTCGCGTGCGGTTCTCTACGCATCATCGGGGGACGATTTCGCATCAGCGGCCGCCGATGCCGCCCGCACCACCCTCCCCATCTGAAGGGTTCTCGGTGTGTAATTACCCGAAAAACGGGTAATTACACACCGAGAACCCTTGGGTTAGGCGTGGAGGACGGCGACGTTCAAGATGCCGGGGGCGAC
>JBJTYJ010000017.1:0-10501 GCA_046082705.1 Actinomycetota bacterium
TTCGTGCACCGGCGATACGCGGGTGTCGTGCGTTCCTCTCGCAATTTCTGCGAAGGTCACCGTCACATCCAAGTCGGGAAAACTCGCGGGATACACGGGAACGGGGACGTACACGCTCACACCTGCGTTCACCATGGGGTCGTTGAACGACAACCTCGCAACTCTGCAGCAGGCCATCGGCAAGTCGTCGGTGCGCGCCAGTCGTGTCTTCGGAGCAGCATCGAGTCGCGAAGGTTCGCTCAAGATTGATTTTGCGCCGGGAACACCGCGCACCGACATCGTCTATCCGGTTGTTGCCGCCGATGGGTCGTCGACGGTGGGAACCGGCTCGTTGATTGCCGCAACCGGGCCGCGCAAGGCAAAGTGCAGTTATGTCTTGACCAGCGGGAAACGGGCAGCCACGATCGTCAACTTCGTCTCGTCGACGACCGGCGTGATGCCGACGCACACGGTCACGAAAAAGCAGTACGACGCGGCACGCAAAACCCTCGCGGCAAAACCCGGAAGTGCGCTGACGATTGTCGTTGCCTGTGGCAAGACACGTGCGACACAATCCGTGACGCTGGGCTAGTAGCGAACGCCGCGCTTCAGCGCATGATGACGGCGTCGGGTCCCCACGGGACCACTTCGCCAGGCTCTTGGAATCGATCGGGCAATTCCTCGATCATGTTGAGGGTTGCCGCGAATCGACCGATACCGACGAAGAGAGCGACGTTGAAACCAAGCTCGACGATTTCGGCCTCGGTGAAGTGCTGCTTCAAGAGGTCGTAGTAGGCGTCGTCGATGGCGAGGTGGTTCGTCGCAAACAGTTCGCCGAAGCGAATGGCGACACGCTCGCGCTCGGAAAGGCCGTCGGCTTCCATCGGCTTTTCCAGCGAGCAGACAAGGTCTTCGTTCAGACCGTCGGCGAGGGCATCGGGGTAGCGAATCGCCATGCAGCTGCGGCATTGGTTGTGGAATGCCACGCGCAGACGCACGAGCTCGATGAGACGCGGCGGAAGGGTGCGGTGAATCTTCAGCGATGCAGCGAAGGCCGACATGCCCTTGGTCATTTCGGGGGCATGCGCAAAGATGCGCGTGAGACCGAGTTCGAGCGGGGTCTTGTCATCGGCCCGGGACATCTTGCGGATGTCCTCGGGAAGTTCCTCAACCGACAGTTTGCGCAGGCGTGTCATGACCGAACTCTAGAAGATCCGCGCGCCCCCGTGAACGGGTCCGGTGTCGGTCCACTAGATGGCAGCAAAGAAGCGGGAAACCTCGGCGATCTGGGTGTCGAGGGTGGTGCGCCATGTCGAGGCGAAGCCCGCGGGGGATTCGGCGGCAATCGACTGCAGGTAGTCGACCACGATCTGGGGCACGTCGGGGATCGACGGTAGGACCTCCATGTAATAGGAAAAGTCGCTGCAGGCCTGGTGCCCACCTTCGGGGAGGTCGACTCGACGGTGGTTGCCGTTGCTTGCAGACAATCGTGACCACATCGGGTCGGCGTCCGTCGACGGAGGTGTGGTCAGATCACCGAGACCGACGAGGAGCATCGTCGGTACGTTGATCGCATCGAGCACTTCGACCGGCAGAGTACGGGTGTACGCCTGCAATCCCGCGACGGCACGCACCCGTGAATCGCCACCCATTCCGTGGATGCCAGTCGTGCTGATGATCGCGGTCAGCCCACCGTAACTGTGACCTGCAACGAAGACGCGGCCGGCATCGACCACCGACGACAGGCTTGTCCCCATGCGACCGTCGACGATGGAATCGATGAGAAAAGAGACGTCACCGAGACGCTGGCGTTCGTTCGTCACGTCGTCGACGTTTGCACCGGTGAGCCAGTCGAAGAGGGTGTCACCCGTATGGTCGGCCGAGACCACGACGTAGCCGTTCGAGGCAAGACCTTCGCACAACTTCGTGTAGATGTGGCGAAGCCCGGTTCTGCCGTGCGACCACACGACGAGTGGATGCGTACCCGGTGCAGGTAGGGCGGACTCGATGGCGCAGGGTGAATCGAATCCGACACCGGGAAGTAGTTCGTAGCGCGTCGTCACACCCGTGGTGTCGTTCGTTGGATACCACGCTTCGGTTGTGAGCGTGCGATTCTCGCGGGATTCGTCGCGCAGTGTGAAGGTGACGTGTCCGACGGCCATGACGGGAACAGTAACGTCTCGGCATGGCTGAATTCACGGGGAAAGTAGCAATCGTCACCGGTTCGTCCAGTGGCATCGGCGAAGCGATCGCACGACGGCTTGGTGAGGCGGGCGCAACGGTGGTCGTCAATTCCGCTTCGTCGGTCGAGGCAGGCACCGCCGTTGCAAAGTCCATCGGCAACGGCGCGGTCTACATGAAGGGCGATATCTCGAAAAAGGACGATTGCGCTCGTCTGATCGGCGAGACCGTGGCGAAATTCGGTCGACTCGACATTCTCGTGAACAACGCCGGGTGGACGACACCAATTCCGCACCACGACCTCGATGCACTCACCGACGAAATTTTCATGAAGACCTTCGAAGTCAATGTGTACGGCACGTGGTGGTTGAGCAAGCTCGCCGTTCCGCATCTGAAGACGGCAGATGACGGCAACATCGTCAACATCACGTCGATTGCGGGTGTGCGCCAGTTGGGAAGTTCGATGGCCTATTCAATGACCAAAGCCGCACTCAACCAGATGACGAAACTGATGGCGAAGAGCTGTTGGCCGGTGCGCGTGAACGCGGTTGCACCCGGTCTCATTGCCACGCCCTGGACGTCGGACTGGGGCCCGCAGCACGAAGCCGTGAAGTCGATCGCTCCACTCAAGCGCTCGGGCACCCCCGAAGACTGCGCCGAGGCAACGATGGGCCTTCTGCGCAGCCGCTACGCGACGGGACAGATCTTCGTCGTCGACGGCGGCCTGACGCTGGTGCAGTGACCCCGATCGAGGACGTGGTCAGCGACTGCGAACGAGACGACCGGGGCGTTCGCCCGTGTCGGTGTCATCGAAGCGCGTGATCACTCCGTTGACCATCGTCGCCTTGTAACCCGTCGACGGCTGCAGAACGCGCGACCCTCCGGCAGGTAGGTCATGGCGTACGAACGGTGCCCGGATCGTCAGGTTGTCGAAGTCGATGAGGTTGAGATCGGCCCGCTTGCCAACCTCGATCGACCCGCGGTCGGTCAGTCCGTACAGATCGGCGTTCGTCTTCGAGAGTTTCTTGACGGCGAACTCGAGTCCAAGTCGCGGGCCTCGTGAGCGGTCACGCACCCAGTGTGTGAGATGGAACGTCGGCATCGTGCAATCACAGATGAAGTTGACGTGGGCACCTGCATCGGACAACCCGGTGACGGTGTCGGGGTGGAGGAGCATCTCGTGGCTGGCATCGAGGTTTGCCTTGGCGAAGTTCGACCCGAAGATTGCGTAGAACGCACGCCCCTCGTCTTCGAGGAGAAGGTCGTACATCAGCGATTCGGCGCTGACTCCCAGTGCGCGGGCGCGGCCGACAACCGATTCCTCGCGGGTCGGTTCGTAGTCGATGGGGAAGTTGAGCGGGAACGTGGCGTTCAATGCGCGCGCATACAGACCGACGACCGCCTGCATCGAACCCGCGTTCTCGGAAGGGACGCTGCGATCGGCGAGGACGGCGGACTTCATCTCGGGCTTGCGCATTTCGCGGACACGTTCGGCGAGCGGAAGGTGAGCGAGTTCGCGCAGGTACGTGGCCTTGCGCATGAACATGTGGTACGTGTCGAGACTCGTCATCACCGTGACGGCACGCGGCGCGACTTGTGGTCTCAGTTGTGCACCCTTTGCGTTCTCGAACGAAACGGTTTGGAGCACCTCACGCCAGTGGTCGACGTCCTCGGCAATTTGGATCGTGGTGAAGGTGACGGGCCGCCCGCTTGCCCTCGACACTTCGGCGAGCATCATCACTTCCTCGACGGGTTTCGCCCGCTCGCCTCCCAAAGCTTCGAGTGCGCCGACGGTGCCGGCCGGAATCGCCTCGAACACGCCACGACCCATCGCGGAAGCGATGGCCATCAATTCACCATCTGCCGCGAAGGTTCCGGGAACCGGGCTGCCCGACAACGAGCGGTGACCGATCGTTCGTGAGGTCGAGAAACCGAGAGCGCCTGCGTCCATTGCTTCACCGACGATGCGCGCCATGTCGGCAATTTCGTCGGGTGTCGCATCGAGGTTGTCGACACCACGCTGGCCCATTGCGTAGAAGCGCAATGCACCATGAGCGACCTGCGTGCCGATGTCGATCGAGTAGCGGCGTGTGCCGAGGTAGTCGAGGTACTGCGGGAAGGTTTCCCATGCACCCCACGGAATTCCCTCGGCGAGCGCGCTGCCGGGAATGTCCTCAACGCCCTCCATCAATTCGATGAGTGGTGCTTCCTCGCCGGGTCGTACGGGAGCGAACCCGACGCCACAGTTGCCCATCACGAGTGTCGTGACGCCATTCGTCGCCGAGGGTTCGAGGTCTTCGTCCCACGTGACCTGGCCGTCGTAGTGCGTGTGCACGTCGACCCAACCCGGTGTGAGTGTCATGCCGTCGGCGTTGATTCGTCGCTTGGCTGCACCATCGGCGCTGCCGCCAACCTGCGTGATCACGCCGTCGGTGACGGCGAGATCACCCGTAAAGGCCGGTACTCCGGTGCCGTCGACGATGGTGGCTCCGCTGATCACGATGTCATGCATGGGGAAAAAACTATCCGAGGAGGCGGTCCATCACCTTCACGAGCCGCTTTGCGTGCCGACCCGTACGGGACTCGATGGCGTCCGCCACCACCGGAAGGCGCAGTCCCGCATTGACCCCGAGGAAGCGAAGGGGTTCAGGCTCCCAACGCCGGCCCGCATGACCGACAAAGGGAAGTCGCAGATCGGGTGACTCCTCGCCGGCGATTGCCGCGGCGACCGTGCGGCCGGCGAGATGGGAGAGCGCGACACCGTCGCCGACGTATCCGCCCGCCGTCACGCGACGTACAGCGCGGTCGATCACCACTGACGGGTGCCAGTCGCGCGGAACGGCGAGTGGACCACCCCAATGATGGGTGATCCTCGCGTCGCGTGTCGCGGGAAACAATTCATGAAGGGTCGCAACGATGCGCCGAGCCACATCGTCATCGGTATCAAACCGACCCGCAATGCGACTTGCGTACCTGTAGCCCGCACCGCGACCACCGAAAGCAATGCGACCGTCGGCGGTTCGTTGTGCATAGGTCACCATCAGCCGACCCTCGGCCAGTGTTTCGCGACCGTCCCAGCCGATCTCGCGCCACGTGTCGTCGGACAACGGTTCGGTGGCGACCATGTAGGAATAGAGAGGTATGACGTCGCGGCGTGCACCTCGCAACAGCGGCGTGTAGCCCTCGGTCGCCCGCACAACCCAGTCTGCGGCGATGCGTGTCGGTCGACCGTCGAGTGATCCGGCAACCCCGGCGGCATCGATGGCATCGGCGGAGAAACCGCTGACGATTGCAACGCCGAGTTCGCGCGCCCGGTCGGCAAGGGCGTTCACCAATTTCAGAGGGTGGAGGGCCGCACAATGTGGTGAGTACAGCGCCCCGAGTGCGCCGGCCACGGAGACGCGGCCGGCGAGTTCGTCGCCATCGATCCAACGCACATCGGCAGCGTTCAGACCATGTCGGTGCTGTGAGTCGATCGCTTCGTGCAGGCGTGTTCTTTGGACGACGTTTGTCGCAACGGTGAGGGTGCCCGACTTCGCCCAATCGCATTCGACGCCATGTCGTGCAATCCACTGCCCGACATCGTCGACCGATGCGATCGCTGCGCGTTGCATGGCCAGTGCCGCATCTCGACCATGAAGCTCGGCCAGGGAATCGATCTCGACGGGGAACAGTCCGCTGCACCAGCCCCCGTTACGACCACTCGCACCGAAACCCGGCTCGGCGGCATCGACGACGACGATGTCGAGGCCCGGACGCAGACCGGCAAGATGCACGGCGGTCCACAACCCCGTGTAGCCCGCGCCGACAATGGCGACATCGAAGCGCCGAGAAAGATCCACATCAGGAAACTCGGCAATGCGACGTGCCTCGGCCCACAACGAGTGTGGCCACTCGGGCCAACCCGAAAACAGAGGCTTGTCAGCGGGTGACAATGCCGCGACCCGCAACAAGTGGCAGATCGAGGAACGTGCGAATACCCACCGGTGCCGCGCACACGGCGGGAATCGCATGCACCGCGCGCATCGCCGTGCCGACCAAGCCGTTCGTCGTCCACTTGTTGGCCTCGAAGTGCAGGCGAGGTTCGCCTTCGATGGTGCACACCCACGCGGGGCTCTGCCACTGTGGCGCGACCGACTTGTGCGCCTTGTAAATCGCCTCGAGGCGAATGACGTCGCGATCGCCGACGACTCCGCACCATTCCCAGCGCTGGCCGGCAACCGTTCCCTTTGGAACCGGTCCTGCAGCGATGGTGAGATCCTCTGTTGCCAGTTCGACTTCCGACTCCACGGTCAACTCATCCAATTCGAGACCGAGGCCATCGGCGACCATCAGCACGCTTTCTTCGAACAGCCCACTCAGCCACTTGCGATAGCGCGCAGTGTGGGTGTCGAAGCGGGCGGGTGCGAAAGAAAAACCCATCACGTCGAAGATGATCTGGGGCGACGGGTAGAACGAGAAATCGGAGTGCTCACGCACGAGCACCGAGTCGATACGCGAACAGTTCGACGAAAACACGAGCGGAATCAGTTCGGCCATGAACCCGGGATTGATGCCCGTACCGTGCACCGACACGCCACCTTCGCGACACGCCGCCTCGAGGCGTGCAACGACGTCCGCGCCGTAGGCCTTCGGATAGACGTAGCCAACTGTGGTGATCACGTTCTTGCCGTTGCGCAGAAGCGTACAGATGTCCTTGGTGTCCTTGTCGGGGTCGTCGGCCACTTGCGCGGCGGACAAAGGCATGTGCAGAACGACGTCGGCGTCGAGTGCGACGACTTCCTCAATGCTGTTCGTCGTCTTCACCCCACACGGACCGAGTCCGGCGATCTCACCTGCGTCGCGGCCCGCCTTGGATGGAGTCGCGACGTAGCAACCGACGAGGTCGTAGTCGGCATGACCGATCACTGTTTTCAGCGAGGCAAGCCCCACGTTCCCCGTGCCCCATTGAATGACCCGAATGCCCATCGTCAGTTCACCTTTCTGTCGCGTCCGGCCCAAAACTCTTCGCGTAACTTGAACTTTTGCAACTTGCCCGTTGCGGTGCGCGCGAGCACATCACGGAACTCGACGCGCTTCGGGCATTTGTAGCCGGCGAGTTTCGTTTTCGTGTACGCGATCAGTTCGTCGGAGGTGAGCGCAGACCCCGGGGTTTTCACCACGAGCGCGAGCACGAGTTCGCCCCACTTCTCGTCCGGCACGCCAATGACGGCGACTTCGGCAACGTCGCTGTGCGAGAAGATTGCGTCCTCGACCTCGATTGAACTCACGTTTTCTCCACCGGAGATGATGACGTCCTTCTTGCGGTCGGAAATCGTGAGGTAGTGGTCGTTGCCGATGCCACCCCCGTCGCCGGTGTGGAACCACCCGTCGACGATGGCTTTTGCGGTTTCTTCGGGTTGGTTCCAATAACCGTCCATCACCACGTTGCTGCGCGCCAACACCTCACCTTCCGCGTCGACGCGGATTTCCACGCCGATTGCAGGTGCGCCCGCGGCACCCAGACGTGCGGCACGTTCGGCCGGGGACAACCCGTCGTATTCGGCGCGCCGACGGTTCATCGTGAGAAGTGGTGCGGTTTCCGTGAGCCCGTAGAGCTGCGCGAATTCCCAACCAAGCTCGGTTTCGACGCGCTCGATCGTGCGCGTCGGTGGTGGTGCGCCCGCGACGACAATGCGCACGCGATCGCGGCCAGGAATCGGCCCGCTCCACGTTGCGGCCGCATCGAGAATCATGTTCACGACCGCCGGCGCGCCGCAGAGCATCGTGACACCGTGCTGGTCGACACGGCGCAATATTTCGGCACCATCGACCTTGCGCAGGATGACGTGTTGGCCACCCATTCCCGTGACTGCATAGACCATGCCCCATCCGTTGCAGTGGAACTGGGGGAGAGTGTGCAGGTAGACGTCGCGGTCGTTGACCCCCATCTGCCAACCGAAGGTCGTTGCGTTCAGCCAAAGGTTGCGGTGTGTCAACTGCACGCCTTTCGGGCGAGCGGTTGTGCCGCTCGTGTAGTTGATCGTGGCGGTGGCGTCTTCGTCGGGTGTCCACGGTCGCGGTTCGACGCCGAACTTGTACAGCACCTCGTCGGATTCGGCACCGATGACAAATCGGTGACGGGCGGACACACCGGACAACGCGTCGTCCAGTTCGGGGTCGACGAGCAACACCTCGGCACCGCTGTGTTCGATGATGTACTTCACTTCCTCGGCAACGAGGCGAAAGTTCACCGGCACGAGGATGCGTCCCGACCCACTGACCCCGAAGAATGCGGTGTAGAGGCGTGCTGCGTTGTGGCTGACCATCGCCACGCGGGCCCCCTGGGGGATACCGAGCGCATCGAGGCCGGCGGCCTGGGCACGGGCGCGCTGGGCGACCTCGCGGTAGGTGAGCGCGGGCCAGGGTGTCGCGGGTTGGTCGGGCTCGTCGACCAACGCGACGCGATCGCCGTAGACCTGTTCGGCCCGCCTCAAAAAGTCGACCACTGACAAGGGAACCTTCACGTTTTCCTCCTCGAGCCAAACCCTAATGTTTTGGCATGGAATCCCCGACCGGCGAGTTCGAGGTGCGCTATCTTCCCGCCGACCGCATGATCGTCGAGGACATCATCGAATGGCAGGTCGACCATTACCGCGACTCGTTCCCGTCGTTCGACCACGACGACTGGATCGACTTCTACGGCCCGCACATGCGCGGACAGGACGGCCCGCTCCCGGGGGTGCTCGGAGCCTTCGAGGACGGTCGTTGCGTCGGTACGGTTTCGATCGTCGAACGCGACGACCTTGATGACGTCGATGACTACACACCGTGGATCGCTGCGATGATCGTCGACCCTGCGCGGCGGGGCACGGGTGTGGGAACGGCCCTCCTCAATGCCGCACTCGGCCGGTGTCGCGACCTCTTTTTCGGTCGGGTGTACCTCTGGACCCACGACCAAACCGACTGGTACCGACGCCTCGGTTGGACGGACGTCGAGACCAAGGTCTTCCGCGAAATTCCGATCACGATCTTCCGGCTCGACCTCTGATCGGTCAGCGTGCGAATCGCCACGTGAAGGCGTGCTGCAGCACACGAGCGGTGCCGACGATGTCGAGACCCGATTCGGGACGCGAGTTGAATGCATTCGGAATTCCGGACTGCGGTTCGACACAGACACCGTTCGGATTGCCCGTGTACACGACCCAATAGCGACATGAACTCGACAGATGAACTTCGACGCCGTTCACCGTCAGCCGTGGTTCATGAACGACGTCGGTGAAACAGTCGTCCCAGGGCGGGTCGACGGGGGGTCGGGTCTCCGTCGTCGTCAGTCCTTCGCCATTGCGGACGAACATCGTGTCGAAGGTGACGTCAAGCACGGTTGGCGGCAGGAACCACGGATGCCATCCGACCTGTGCCGGGAACTCACGGTCGGTGCCGTGCACCGACATTTCCATGTGCACCGAGTCCGGCCCGAGCGAAATGCGCTGTTCGCACCATGACCGAAACGGCCAGCCGACAGAATCGAGGTCGAGCCGCGCAACCAACGATGAAGTTCCCGACGCCACGACATCCCACGAATTCAAAAACCCAACGCCGTGCATGGCGTGCGTGCGTTCATTGGCGGGCATCGTCACGACGTCGCGACGGAACTGGAACCGACCGTCCGCGAGCCGTCCGGCCCACGGGACCATCGGATAGGACCCCCAACCGAGCACACCGTCGACCCCCGGCCCCTCTGCAACGAGGAGAGGTACGTCGTCGAACCACACCTGGGCGATACGACCTCCGCGTGCTGCGTCGAAGGTCAGCCTGGTGCGGTCGTTGACGAGGTCGATCCCGGCCACGGTGTTTCCTTCCGAGACTTCTCGGCGATTCGCCAGGCCCACCAAATGAGTACGAACTGCAGGGGCAGTCGCATCCAACTGACGACTTGTTCCGACACCGCACGGTCGCGCCAATCCCATGTCATGTACAGGTTGGCGGGATACACACCAACAAAAAGCCAAATGGCGGCGATCGCTCCACGACGACGCGTCGCAGACCTCATCATCAGAAGCCCGACGATGATCTCGGCCACGCCACTTGCATACGTCCAGAAGGACTCGCTCGGGGGCAGCCAAGGAGGGACGATGTCGTTGAAGAAGTCCGGATTGGCGAAGTGCATCACGCCGGCCAGCAATACGAACGCTCCGAGAACCACGGTGTCCACCATACGAGAAAGAGCCAGTAGTTTTTGTGCGTGGACGCCAATCGGGTGATCCTCCACGTCGGCTGGCCGAAAACCGCCACCACTTCACTGCAATCGCAACTGCGTAATTATCCGAATCTCGCCAGAAAGCCATTCGGTCGTGACGGG
>JBJTYJ010000018.1:0-6414 GCA_046082705.1 Actinomycetota bacterium
GGTACGTGTCGACGCCCAGCACCACAAGGGCAACCCACACGAATCCGAAGCCGACGAGTTTCGTCGTGTCCAGGTTTTCGTTGTAAGCGAGCCAACCCAACAGGAAGTTGATCGTCGGTACCGAGTACTGCAATGGGCCGAGCACGGTCAACGGCACGCGTTTTGCCGCAAAGCCGAACATCCACAATGGCACCACGGTGATGAGGCCGGTGAGCACGACGAGCGTGAGGTGCAGCCCGTCGGACGTTGTCGTGACGCTGTCGGTGCGCGATGACTGTGCGACGGCCAGGCCGATCGCTGGCGCGACGAGCCACATCATCTCCGCCGTCAGGCTGTCGAGCGACGACATCGGTACCTGCCGCTTCAACAGTCCGTAGAGCGCCCACGAAGCGGCGATGAGAAGCGCGAGAAAGGGAACCCTGCCATAGCCAGCGGTGAGGATGACGATGGCAACTCCGGCAAGGCCGATCGTCGTGCGCTGGGCGGTGTTCAACTTTTCCTTCAGCACGGCGACGCCGAGCCACATCGTGAGAAGCGGTGCCATGAAATAACCGAGCGCGGTTTCGATGACGTGGTCGTGGGCGACGGCCCACACGTATGAACTCCAGTTCACCGTGACGAGAACCGCAGCCGCTGCGATGCGCGGTGCCAGTGCGCGCGAGAATGCTGCACGCGCAATCGCCCGCCCGCGCCCGTTGAGAAGCGCGAACGCCCCGAGAATGAGGAAACTCGAGACGATGCGCCAGCCGATGAGTTCGAACGGCGGAAACCCGTGCAGGGTCTTCCAGTAGATGGTGAGAAGACCCCAGAGGATGTAGGCCAGAACTCCGGCGGCTAGGCCGTCGCGGAGTTCGTTGCGGTCGTTCAGAGCGTGTTCTTCCAGCCGTTGAAGTAGGTGACCTTCTCGACGGGAAGGCGCTTGGCGGGCTTGAAGTCGTCGCCCGTGTAGTAGGCGACGGGGATGAGGGCCAGCTGCGTCACGGTGTCGGGAATGCCCAACAGTTCGGCTGCTTCCTTTTCGTAGTTGAGGTGCAGCGTCGTGTAGGCGGTGCCGAGTTCACGCGAACGACAGGCGAGCATGAAGCTCCACACGGCGGGCAACAGCGAGCCGTAGTAGCCGGCGAAGTTCGCGGGGATTGCGTCGGTGGAGATGCGGTCGAGGCCGCAGGGGATGACGAGTGCCGGCACATCCTGGAGGACGTTCGCGAGGTGGTCGGAGGACTCCATGATGCCGCTCGCGTCGGTGCGGCCGACCTTGTCGACCATCTTCTTTTGGTAGTCGATGTACGGCTGGTACGCCTTGCGATAGATGTCGGCCAGCCCCTCTTTCATCTTCGGGTCGTCGATCACGAGCCACCGCCATTTTTGGATGTTCTGGCCGGCCGGGGCCTGGGTGGCCAGGCGGATGCAGTCGAGAATCAGGTCGCGGGGGACCGGTCGGGTGAGGTCGAGGCGCTTGCGGACGGCCCGGGTGGTGGAGAGCAGGTGATCTACCTGGCTCAAATCAAAGTTGAAGCCCATGGGTTCCTACACTAACGGTCAGTCTTTCCCCGCCAGTCGTCCCCCGCCAGTCGTCCCGAGCCTGTGAGGTTTTCCATGAGTGCAGCCGAGTCCCCCCGCAAGCAGTGGAGCGATGCGTTCACGTCGTCGAAGACCCGCGAGTCCGACTTCACCACGATGTCGGGCATTCCTCTCGCCCCCGTCTACGGGCCCGACGATGCCGAGCACCCCGGTGTGTATCCGTACACCCGCGGACCTTACGCGTCGATGTACCGCTCGAAACTGTGGACCATGCGCATGTTCGCCGGCTTCGGCACGGCCGAAGACACCAACTGGCGCTTCAAGGAAATCGTGAAGTCGGGCGGCGACGGTCTGTCGACGGCGTTCGACATGCCGACCCTTCTCGGCCTCGACTCCGACGACCCGATGTCCGAAGGCGAAGTCGGCCGTTGCGGCGTCGCCGTCGACACGTTGTCCGACATGGAAGACCTCTACGCCGGGATCGACCTGGGTGAAATCACCACGTCGATGACGATCAACTCGCCGGCGGCTGTCATCTTCGCGATGTTCATCGCACAGGCCGAAAAGGCGGGAGTGCACCGCAGCCGCCTGGGCGGCACGCTGCAGAACGACATCCTGAAGGAGTACCAGGCGCAGAAGGAATTCGTCTTTCCTCCACGTCAGAGCATGCGTCTCGTGCGCGACACCATCGCCTTCACCGCCGCCGAAATGCCGAAGTGGCACTCGATCTCGATTTCGGGATACCACATCCGTGAAGCCGGAGCGACGGCGGCCGAGGAACTCGCCTTCACCGTGGCGAACGGATTCGCCTACGTCGAACTCGCGCTGCAGGCGGGTTTGCCCATCGATTCGTTCGCACCGCGTCTGTCGTTCTTCTTCAATGCTCACATCGACTTCTTCGAGGAAATCGCCAAGTACCGCGCAGCACGCCGTATCTGGGCCCGCTGGTTGAAAGAGCGCTACGGCGCAAAGCTCGACCGTTCGATGCAGCTGCGTTTCCACACGCAGACGGCGGGCGTGTCGTTGACGGCTCAGCAGCCCGAAATCAACATCGCCCGCACCGCCATCGAGGCACTTGCCGGAGTTCTCGGCGGTACGCAGAGCCTGCACACGAACTCGATGGACGAAGCGCTCGCGCTGCCCACCGAGAAGGCCGCTCGCATCGCGCTGCGCACCCAGCAGATCATCGCCTACGAGACCAACGTTGCACACGTGGCCGACCCGTTGGGCGGCTCGTGGTACGTGGAAGAACTCACCGATGAGATGGAGCGCCGCGCCGAAGAGATCTTCGCCCATCTCGACGAACTCGGTGGCGGTTCGATTCTCGAGGGCTGCATCCGCGGCATCGAGGAGAACTGGTTCCAGGGTCGCATCGCCGACTCGGCCTACGAACTCGAGCGAGCCTTCAACCAGGGTCGTCGCACCATCGTGGGCGTCAACAAGTTCACCGAGGGCAACGAGGAAGACAACATCGAGATCCTGCAGATCACGAACGAAGACGAGGCTCGTCAGTTGAAGCGTCTCGATGTCGTGAAGGGCAAGCGCAACCAGGCCGCCGTCGATGCCGTGTTGGCCAAGCTGGCCAAGGAAGCCGCCGATCCCGAGATCAACCTCATGCCGACGCTCATCGAGGCAGTCGGCCAGTACGCCACACTCGGCGAGATCATGAACACGATGGCCGACGTCTTCGGACGTCACGTCGAGGTGCCCACGATCTAGGGGCGCATCACACGATTGGGGGAATCGTGCACAACGTCAATGAAATGCCGACGCGGATCGCCGCCTTTCTTGCGAAGGTCGAGCCGGGCTGGAAGAACGTCAAGGTCGACTCGTACGAGGTGATGACGGGCGGTTACAGCCGTTTGCTCGCGCGTGCCGAGGTCAGCCACGCGGGCGGTCATGAAACGCTTGTGCTGCGTGGCGACCCGCCCAAGGACCGGCAGTTGATCGAGACGAGTCGCCATCAGGAGTACGAACTCCTGCGGGTCGTCGGCGACCACGGAGTGCGCACCCCGCGGGCCCTGTACTTCGACCCGACCGGGGACGACCTTGGCACCGCGACCATCGTGCTCGAGTACTCGAAGTGCACGTCGTTCGTGCCGTGGTTCAATGCCGGTGGCTCGCTCGACAGATTGCACCTGCGCCTTGCAGAAGCGATCGCCTCGTACCAATCGGTGCCTCTCGACCGGTTGCCCGCCAGCATGGAGCGCCCCGCGAGTTGGGACGCCTACATGACCAAGCGCATCGATGCTTGGCGACAGGCAAGCCACAACCACGTCGAGTCGCTGCCCATCTTCCACTACGTGGCCGAATGGCTCGACGACCACCGCCCGCCCGAGGCGCCGCTCGTTCTGCGCCACGGCGACTTCCAAAGCTCGAACGTCATGATCTCAGCCGACGGAGAGTTCGAGATGATCGACTGGGAACTCGCCGGCATCGGCGACCCGCGCGAGGACATGGGTTATTTCAAGGCGGTCGCACAGGCGATGCCGCCCGACCTGCTCGATGACACGCGCATCGAAGAGTTCTGCGCGCGGTACCGCGAATTGACCGGCATGAACGAACTGCAGATCAACCCTGCAACAGTCGCTTACTTCCTCATTCTCGGCGTCGTGGGTACGGTCGAACAGTTGATGCAGGGCGGTTCCAAGTGGGCAACGGGGGAGAACCACCTGTTCACGTCGGTGTTCAACATGTCGTCGGTTCTCTTCGGCCAGAGCATGTGGCTTGCCGCCGCATCGCAACTTGCGGAACCGATGAAGCAAATCGCCGCTGCGGCGAGAGGGGGCAAGTGATGTTTTCCAAGCCGACCACCGAACAACTGCTCGCCGGCATCGCCGAGCAATTGCGCACGACCGTCATGGCGGAAATCCAAACCGAACCCACGAAGATTCTCCTGCAGCAGATCGACCAGATTCTGATGGGGTGCTCGCGTCGTGCGGCACACGAGATCGCCTTCGTCCACGAAGAAGCACAACGTGTCGCCGCGCTCACCGGCAAGGACATGGGCGCACCGACTAGCCTGCACCTCGACGACGTCGTCGCGTGGTACCACCGCATCAGCGTGACGCTGTCGGAAGAAGTCGAAGCCGCCTTTGCCTCGGGCGACCAGTCGCGCATCGACGCCGCCCGCGCCGCTCTCGACGCACGATCCGCGGTCGAAATGCAGATTCTCGGCGCCCTCGACCTTGTCGGTCGCGGGTAAGAGCTCGCATGCCCGAAACACCGACGGACTGGCAGCTCGTCGACCACGCATACGTGCGTGAGTTCTCGTTCCCGTCGTTTGCGCGGGCTGCAGAGTTCGTCGCCCGTGTCGGTCGTGTCGCCGACGACATCGACCACCACCCAGAGGTGTCGCTGCGTTATCCCGGAATCGTGACGGTGCACACGACGTCGCACGACGCCGGAGGTGTCACCTCGCGCGACGACCGACTGGCTGCGTTGATCGACGAACTCGCCGCGGCCGGGTAGACCTAGCGGCCGAGGGGTGTGCCGTTGCCGCGGTCGGCATCACCCTGACGGAAGAGCGCAGAATCGATTGCCATGTGCGTGGTGATGGTCTCGGAGCGGGTCTGCTCGTGCACACAAATGCGCGCCTTGATGCGCCACTCGCCGCTGCGGCGTTCGTACGTGTCGAGGTAGCGGCCCCACCAGGTTTCCGAAATGTTGCGGCCGTCTTCCTCGCGGAACACGTAGGTGACGTTGTAAATCTCGCCGTGGCCGGTGCCCGCCCGTTCGTCGACCTCGATGGCGTGGTTCATGACGCAGTGCATCGTCGAGGTGAACCGACGGTGGGTCGACACGACGCGGTCGCAGAAGTCCATCGCGTTACCGACGAAGACCCCGTGGTCGTCGGTTGCGTCGGGCCAATAGGCCGACTTCATGAGGTCACCATCCAGCCGGTCGACACCTCGTGCGTAGCGTGCCGCAACCTGCCTGATCTGGTCGTGTGCCGAGAGGTCCGCCACCTTTTGTGTCGCCATCGTTTGCCCCCATTCGATTGCTGTCTGCAGTGTAAATCGTCGGGTTAGCGTGACACCCATGGAGGAGTCGGTGCGCAGAGTGTGGGCGGCTCTCGACCGCGAGGCAGCCCGGCTTTCCGCCATCACGATTGCCGATCTCTTCGCCGCCGATCCCGACCGCACGGCTGCGATGGTCGTGAATGCCGCCGACCTGCGGGTCGACTTCTCGCGACAGCGCCTCGATGCCTCGGCGCTCAGAGTGCTTGTCGCCCTCGCCGAGGCAACCGAAGTTGCCGACAAGCGCACGGCGATGTTCGCGGGCGAGTCGATCAACACAACCGAACAACGTGCGGTACTTCACACTGCACTGCGTGCCCCGGCGGGCACGCGCATCGAGGTTGGTGGAGTGGACGTGGTGGCCGACGTGCACCGCACGCTCGACCGCATGGAGCTACTCGTCGACGAAGTGCGGGTATCGGGTATTCGCACGGTGGTGAACATTGGCATCGGCGGAAGCGATCTTGGGCCAGCTATGGCTGCGCTCGCGCTCGCCCCTTTCGCCAACACGGGCATCGATGCGCGCTTCGTCTCGAACATCGACCCGGCCGACCTTGCGGCGTGTCTCGCCGACCTCGAGCCCCGCACCACCGCGATCGTGGTGTCGTCGAAAACGTTCACCACCCAGGAAACGATGGCCAACGCACGCAGCGCGGTCAATTGGTTGGCCGCCGGACTCGGCCTCGACGTCGAAGCGACCGTTGCGGCGCGCGTGTACGCGGTGTCGTCGAACGTCGCAGCCGCGGGTGCATTCGGCGTGCCGGCCGAGCACGTGTTGCCGATGTGGGATTGGGTCGGTGGGCGGTTCTCGCTTGCCTCGGCAATCGGGTTCTCGTTGATGTGTTCGATCGGTGCGGACAACTTCCGCGAAATG
>JBJTYJ010000019.1:0-2803 GCA_046082705.1 Actinomycetota bacterium
CGTTTTCGTGCGACACGACGTCGGCCACCAGCTGCTGTTCCATCTGCGTGCTCTTGGCGGGGTCGACGAGCAACAGCACTTCGCGGAAGGTGATGCAGCCGAGGTTTTCCATCGCGCCGGCAGCGAAGTCGGGAAGAGCGACAAGGTCGACCTTTGTTCCCGGGTACTTGATGCCGTAGTAGTCCTCGAACCATTTCAGGGAAAACGCACCGATGCGCAGGCCGAAGTCGGCGAGGTGTGCCTTGCCCGGCACGTGCACGAGACGCATGGGTGTGCCGTTGACGTCGACGGGGGCGGTGGCCTCGAGGCGGCCGACGATGAAGGCGACGAGGTAGGTCGACATGGGGATGGTGTCGGCGAAGCGCACGGCGACTTTGTTTGTTGTTGTGTTGCTTGTTGTTGGCGTGCGCGACACCTCGGGGCCGTTCGAGATGGCCATCAGGTCGTTGTCGACGACGAGAGTGGTGCCGTAGACGGCCTTGAAGTCGGGTTCGTCCCAGCAGGGGAATGCGCGGCGGCAGTCGGTGGACTGCATTTGGGTGGTGGCAATGACCTGTTCGTTGCCGGCGTCGTCGACGTAGGTCGAGCGATAGAACCCGCGCAGCTTGTCGTTCAGGATTCCGGTGAAGCTGATGCTGAGCGAGGCGGTACCGGGGTTGAGGGTGTTGTCGGTGGTGATGACGAGGCGTTCGGTTTCGGCGTGCAGTTCGCATTGTGCGGGGGCGCCGTCGACGCGCACCGAGTTGATGCCGAGTTCCTTTGCGTTCAAAACGATGACGTTGCCCGGTGAGTGCACCTGCAGGGTGATCACCACTTCGCCGGTGAAGGTGGCCGCGGCAAGGTCGGGGGTGAGTTCCAGGTCGTAGCGCTTTGGCGTGATGTGGCGCGGCAGGCGGTAGGGACTGGCGAGGTGAGCAGCGGTGTCGGTGTGCACGAGGCGACGCTAGTGGGGGGTGCGAAGGGTTCGGTAGTGGTGCTGCGCACTACGGTTGTCGCCGTGTCGAAAACCCCTTTTGCTCCCAGAGATCTGCGTAACGACCCGGGTGTGACCCACGACGTGATTGCCGTGGGCAATGCGCTGGTCGACGTGATTGCCACACGCGACGACGACTTCGTGGCCTCGATGCAGATGAAAAAGGGGTCCATGCAGCTGATCGACAGCGACCGTGCGTTGCAGCTGTATTCGGCGCTCGACGGTGCGGTGCAGATGAGCGGTGGCTCGGCGGCCAACACCACTGCGGGTATCACCAGTTTCGGTGGCACGGCGGCCTTCATCGGCAAGGTGGCCGACGATGCAGTGGGCGACGTGTTCGGCCACGACCTGCGGGCCATTGGCGTGACGTTCGTAAAGCCGTTCGGCGGCAATTCCATTCCTACGGGACGGTGCATGATCGTGGTGACCCCCGATGCACAGCGCACGATGAACACGTACCTGGGCATTTCGTCGTTACTGTCGCCCGACGACGTCGATGCGTCGGCCATTGCATCTGCTGCGTTGCTGTATCTCGAGGGCTACCTGTTCGACCTTGACGAAGCAAAGACCGCGTTCCGCATTGCGGCAAGTCATGCGCATGCGGCGGGTCGCCAGGTGGCATTGACGTTGAGCGATTCGTTCTGCGTCGACCGGCACCGTGCCGACTTCCGTTCATTGATTGCCGACGGTGTCGACGTGTTGTTCGGCAACGAGGCCGAACTGTTGTCGCTGTACGAAACTGACACCTTTGAATTTGCAGTTGCACAGTCGCGCCGCGAGTGCACGGTGGCAGCCATCACGCGCAGCGAACACGGTTCGGTTGTGGTGACACCCGACGAAGTGATTGCGGTGCCGGCCAAGCCCGTGGAACAGGTGATCGACACCACCGGTGCGGGCGACCTGTATGCCGCCGGGTTCTTGTACGGCTACACGCGCGGCTTGCCGTTGGCGACGTGTGCCGACCTGGGGCACATTGCCTCGGCCGAGGTGATTTCGCACGTGGGACCGCGGCCGTTGGTGTCGTTGGCGTCGCTGATTCCCGCGCTCTGATAGGGCGGCGTTTGCGCCGTTAGCCTGACGAACATGGAACTCACCGTTCTCGGCCAAACAGTTCGACACCCCATCGACCACGTCGAGGTGTTTCCCGCGCCTGCGCATGTGACCAAGGTGCGCTTCACCACCGACGAACTGAGCTCGGTGTGTCCCGTGACCGAACAGCCCGACGTGGCAACCGTGGTCATCGAGTACGTGCCGAACGAATGGTGCATCGAGTCAAAGTCGTTGAAGCTGTACCTGTGGCGCTTCCGCGACATGCCGTTGTTCGCCGAGGCGTTGGCCGCCGAGATTGCGAACGAAGTGATTGTGACGGTGAAGCCACGTCACGTGAAGGTGTCGTTGACCCAACGCCCCCGCGGGGGCATCGAGGTCTTTGCCGAAGCCGAGCGCAGCGCTGAATAGCGCTAAGCGCAGCGCCTAGAGAATTCGCACAGACCCCTTGACGGGGTCGACTTCGACGGTGGTGCCGTCGCGGATGTCGAGCATTGCGCGTGGCGCTCCGACGATTGCCGGGATACCCAGTTCGCGGGCGATGACTGCGGCGTGGCTGAGCGGTCCGCCTTCGGCGGTGACAAGCGCTCCGGCGAACCCAACGACCATGTTGTAGGCGGGGGTCGTGCAGGGCACGACGAGGATTTCGCCCGGAGCAAGTTGGTCGATCGCGGCCTCGGGTGTGGTGGCAAGGCGTGCGATGCCGGTGTACGAGGAGGTGCCGACGCCGTAGCCGTTCAGTCCGGTTGTTTTCGGAGTGCCGTCGAGGCCCAGTTCGACGAC
>JBJTYJ010000020.1:0-4241 GCA_046082705.1 Actinomycetota bacterium
TGCGCGTGAAGAATGCGATCGGCATCTGCTGCACCTTGTCGAACAATGCAACACGCAGGTCATAGATCAAACCCTCACCGATACGCGACGAGTACCACCGCTGCACGATCGCCAGCAGGGCGTCACCCAATGCCGCCAGCACCAAAACCGATGCCAGAACGGTGATGAGATCCTTGTCGGCATCGGGTATCGCCGTGTCGAGAATCGCGCGGAACAAGAGCGGCGGGGCAAGGGCCAGAAGGGCCGACACAAGAATCGCCCCGAGAAAGCCGGCGATCGACCATCGATAGGGCCGCGCAAAGGTCCGCACCCGTCGCAGCGCACGCCTCCCGAGCTTCGCCCCGGCGACGGCACTTGCGTCACCCGGGAGCATCATGTGTGGATTCATGCGCACCCTCGTGAGGTTAGAGGTCGTAGCCTACGAACTCATGCGTCGGCCGTCCCCTATTCGGTCACTTATCGCCGTCACGGTCGTGGTCGCAGTAATCGCCTCGTGTGGAACCACAAACACGACAACTCCGACCAGCGCCGACACCACAATCGCGAATTCCCCGACCACAACGCCAGTCGACACGCTTCCGACAACGACGCTTGCTTCATCAAGTTCGATTCCCCAACCGCCGGTCCAACCCATCACATGGTCGGCCTGCAAGGGTTCGGCGAAGGTGAAGTGCGCGACACTCGAGGTGCCGTACGACTACGAGAACCCGTCACTCGGCTCGTTCACACTCTCCGTGCGCATGCGACCTGCAGGCAAGTCTCCCTCAGTCGGACCACTCTTCGTCAACCGCGGCGGCCCGGGTGCGGAAAGTGCCTCGATGGCCACGGATGCCGAGTTCTATTTCTCCAAAAGACTTATCGACAATTTCGACATCGTCACTTTCGACCCACGTGGAACCGGTGCCTCCGAGCCCCACGTCGACTGTGTCGAAGAAGTCGATTCGTACTTCGCAGCCGACATCACCTATGACACACCCGAGGAACGTCAACGGTTGATCAACGATGCGCAGGCCTTCAACGACGCATGCGAGGCCAAGAGCGGCGAAATACTGCCGTACATCTCGACCATTGCAAGCGCCCGCGACATCGACACACTGCGCCGCGCGCTCGGTTACGACAAGATCTCGTACTTCGGCTTCTCCTACGGCAGCGACCTCGGTGCAACGTGGGCGAGGTTCTTTCCCAACACGGTTCGCGCGGCGGTATTCGACGGAGCCTCCGATCCGAACGCCTCGTATTTGCAGGCCGGCCTCGACCAGGCCGCCGGATTCGAACGCGAACTGAACGCCTTCTTCGCCGACTGCGCAAGCCGCAAAACATGTCCCGCCTACAACAACGGTGACCCTGCGGCTCTGTTCGACGAGATGATGCGCCGTGTTGAGCGTGATCCGCTGTTCGTCAACGACAAACGAACCCTCGTCACTTCGACCGTCGCATACACCGCGGTCGCTGACGCCATGTACTCATCGGCTCTGTGGCCGACACTCGCAGAGGCGATTGCCGACGCAACGAAAAAGCCGATTGCCGACGGTACGGGTCTCCTTGCGCTGTACGACGACTACTACCAGCGACGCCCCGACGGCAGCTACGACAACCTTCTCGAAGCTTTCATCGCGATCAGTTGCCTCGACGACAATGGCGATGAGACCGTCGACGACGTCGAGGCCGAACTCCCCAAGTTCGAGGCAATTGCACCGCGCCTCGGCAGATTCTTTGCAATCGGCTACAACTGCGCACTCTGGCCGGTGAAGTCAAAACCAAAGTCACCCGTTGCAAACATCGGTTCCGGACCCATCGTCGTTGTGGGAACGACGGGAGATGCCGCCACGCCGCTCGAGTCGTCACGCAAGATGGCCGCTGCCCTCACCGATGGTCGCCTCATCGTGGCGACGGAAGACCAGCACACGGGCTACGGCACCAGTGACTGCGTCACCGATCGCGTCGACAGCTACCTCATCGACTTCGAAGTTCCCGACAAAGAGACCACCTGCACATGAAAAAAGCCCGCCTGACGGCGGGCTTTCTGGCGGAAGAGGTGGGATTTGAACCCACGGTGGGCACAAACCCACAACGGTTTTCGAGACCGTCCCATTCGGCCGCTCTGGCACCCTTCCGTCCGAGGACGCTATCGGCGTTCGGCGAAAAAATCAGACAGCAATGCCGAACACTCGGCACCCAGAACACCGTGACGGAACGGCGGGTTGTGGTTTAGCCGCGGGTCGGCGCACACGTTGTAGAGACTCGAAGTGGCACCGGCCTTCAGGTCGGCGGCCCCATACACGAGTCGACCGATGCGCGCGTTCAAAAGCGCGCCGGCACACATGACGCACGGTTCAAGGGTGACGTAAAGCGTGCAGTCGTCGAGCCGCCACCGACCCAGTCGTGCGGCGGCATCACGCAGAGCAAGCACTTCGGCGTGCGCCGTCGGGTCGCCCGACTTTTCGCGTTCGTTGTGGCGCGAAGCGATGATCTCGCCGTTGTGCACCACGACGGCACCGACGGGCACGTCGCCGTGCGCCGATGCCATTCGCGCCTCGCCCAAGGCATCACGCATCGCCTGCTCGTCGGCTGCGAGTACGTCGCTTGACATTTCGTTTGCTGCCACCTCGGGCAATGTAGTCAACTGTTGATGTGTGGCGGAAGAGGTGGGATTTGAACCCACGGACCCCTTGCGAGGTCACAGCATTTCCAGTGCTGCCGATTCGGCCGCTCTCGCACTCTTCCGGATACTTGTATCGAGTGACGCAGGCTACCCACCGATAGCGTGACTCCTGCAGCAAGTGAGGTGGCGGTCGGGTCCTGTGCAACGTCGGCCCGGTCAACCAGGTCAGGGCGGGAACGCAGCAGCCTCCACCGGATCAGGCGTGTGCCGCAGATCGCCTGGCCGTCACCTCAGTTGTTACGTGCAGCCAGTGCGTCGGCTTTCTTCGCAAGATTCGGTTGGCCCAGGTCGTTGGCCAGTTCCGCGAAGTCGCTCGTCGGTCCCGACCAACGCCACTCATCGACACTGCCCACGGGAACGTCGGTGACGATCGTGGCGATGCGCTTGAACAGCGCTGCTGCATCACGGTTCTCGCGCAGAGTTGCCGCCAGTTTCGCCGCGCCACGCACCTGAACGTCCCATTTGGTTTCGTCATCAGGAATCGCCTCGATGCTCTTCCACTTTGCCAACACCGCCGAAGCGCTCTTCGCACCCCACCCCTGCAGGCCGGGGAAACCATCAGATGTGTCGCCCACCAGGCCCAAGTAATCGGCGATCGATTCGGGCCCCACACCAAACTTCTCGCGAATTGCGGCGTCATCGATGATGAGGTTGTTGCGCCTGTCGAACTGCACGACGCGCTTGCCCACCACGCACTGGCCGAGATCCTTGTCGGGCGACAGCATCACTACCTGTTTCACCCGTTTGTCGGCCGCCGCGACCGCGGCCGCGCTGCCCAACGCATCGTCAGCTTCGTATTCCTCCATCGCCCACACGGTGACGCCGAGTGCGCGCAGTGCTTCTTCGAGCAGCGGAATCTGGTGCAACAACACCGGCTCCATTCCCTCGCTCGTCTTGTACCCGTCATACAGATCGTTGCGGAAGCTCTCGATCACATGGTCGGTGGCCACACCGATGTGCGTCGCACCGTCGGCGATCAGTTGCATCGTCGATGACAGAACTCCGATGGTTGCCGCCAACGGTGGTGGTTCGCTGTGGCGTACAGCCTGGCCGTAGTGCTGCCGGTACAGCTCGTACGTGCCATCAACCAGGTGAACCTTCACGATCGAGGTGTCAGATCGAGGAAACCTTGACGCGACGACGGTTGACGAGCACATCGAGGTGGTGTCGCTTGATCTTCCAACCCTGTGCAGTCCGCACCATGTCGTCGACGTAAGCCGCCCACAACACGACCAAGTGGTCGGGATCGGACGGATCTTCGTGCGTCGCCTGAACGTAACTGCGCATCTTCGCCTCGTCCCCGTTCAGGGTCACCTGAATGTTGCCGATCAGGTGTTGCGTACGTCCGTATTTGCCGCGGGCCGCCGACACCCATTCGCGATAGTTTGCGAGACCCTCGATCGGATTCGGACCGAAACCGGTGACCACCAGATCATCCGTGAAACACGTGCAGTAACGGTCGTAGTCACACTGGTCGATGGAATCCGCATAACGGATGATGACGTCGCCAATGGCGAGACGGTCTTCGAGTTCGCTCATGTCCCGAGCCTAGACGGCTGGCCACGAGGGCCTAAACGAG
>JBJTYJ010000021.1:0-16660 GCA_046082705.1 Actinomycetota bacterium
ATCGACCACATCCACTCGTGGGTGAAGGGCACGCCCGAGGGTGACTGGGTGTCGATGGCGGTTCCGTCGGATGGGTCGTACGGCGTGCCTGAGGGCCTTATCTCGTCGTTCCCTTGCGTGTGCAAGAACGGCAAGTACGAAATCGTCCAGGGCCTCGACATCGATGCCTACAGCCGCGGCAAGATCGACGCTTCGGTGGCAGAGCTTGCCGAAGAGCGCGACGCCGTCAAGCAGCTCGGCTTGATCTAGTCACTTGCCGTAGTCGGTATCGGCTGCGACCGCGTTGAAGATCGGGTCGAGGCCGGCAAAAACGGCCTGGCATTCGAGCAACAGGGGAGCATTCCCCGACAAGCGGATACAGCCGGTGATGAACGCATCCTCTGCGGTGATTTCGCCGGTGGCGACATCGACGGCGCTGAACCATTCCTGTTCAAGGCGTACGTCTTCGGGTTCGGCGGGACCGGGTCCGAATTCGACGCGACCGTTGCCTGCCTGCAGGTGGTAGGTCACCGTGCCGTCGGGCGACTCGGTGATGACCTGGGTGATACCGATCGTGTGCCGCTCACCAAGGGCCTGTAAAGAGAGATCGGCCGCCACAAGGCGGCCGATCTCTTCAATCCAGTCGAGGCTGAGATAGCGCATGGTGCGTTTGCTCAGCGTGTGTCGTTACTTTGCGGCGGCCGTGATGCCCGATGCCTTGCGGCCCGAGAACACGATCGAACCGACGAGCACCACAAGGGCTGCAGCGGCGATGGCGTAGCGCGCACCGTCGTTGTCGGCGCTCTTGATGATCGCGGGAAGGATGAGGAGCGACACCAGGTTCATCACCTTGATGAGCGGGTTCAGTGCCGGCCCTGCGGTGTCCTTGAAGGGGTCGCCGACGGTGTCGCCAATAACGGCGGCCTTGTGGGCTTCGCTGCCCTTGCCGCCGTGGTGGCCGTCTTCGATGTACTTTTTCGAGTTGTCCCATGCACCACCAGCGTTGCTGAGGTAGTTGGCCATCAACTGGCCGACGAGGATGACCGCGGCGAGGAACGCGCCGAGCGCCTTCCAGTCGATGCCGAAGCCGATGACAACCGGCGTCAACACCGCGAGAAGTGCGGGTGTGGTGAGCTCGCGCAGCGACGCCTTTGTGCAGATGTCGATGACCGGGGCGTAGTCGGGCTTCTTTGTGCCCGCCATGATGCCGCCATCGGCGAACTGGTTGCGGACTTCCTGCACCACGACGCCGGCCGTACGACCAACCGCGCGGACCGCGAGAGCCGAGAAGAGGAACGGAACCGCGCCACCGATGAGAAGGCCGATGAAGACCTTCGGCTCGGCAACGTTGATCGCGAGTTCGGGCAACTTGAACACGCCATCGGCGAGGTTCGTCACGCTGTCGACCAGCGGCTTGCCCAACTTGTCCTTGATGCTTGCGCCGGCGATTTCAATGTACGAGGCGAAGAGTGCGACCGCCGCGATGACGGCCGAACCGATTGCGAAGCCCTTCGTGACGGCCTTCGTGGTGTTACCGACGGCGTCGAGGGCGACCATGATCTTCTCCGGTTCGCCGTGGAATTCGCCCGACATTTCGGCGATGCCTGCCGCGTTGTCGGACACGGGGCCGAAGGTGTCTTCGGAAACGATGACGCCGGTGGTGGCGAGCATGCCCATGCCGGTGAGGGCGACGAGGTAGAAGCTGAACGTCAGGTTGCCGCCGCCGAGGCCAATGGCCACGCCGATCGCGACTGCGATTGCAACAACTGCGTACACCGAGGACTCGAGGCCTGCTGCGGTGCCCGAGAGCACGACCGTTGCGGGGCCGGTTTCTGCCGACTCGGCAATTTCCTTGACCGGGCGGTAGTGGGTGCTCGTGTAGTACTCGGTGAGACGGCTGACGAGCTGTGCGAGTACGAGACCAATGGCCACCGCGCCGAACACGCGCCAACCCGCGCCGCTGAGCGGCACGATCTTCTCGTCGGTTCCCGAGTACTTGTCGTTGCCGACGTAGGTGAGGGCAAGGATCAGTGTGCCGACGAGCGTGAGAACGCCCGCCACGAGGAAGCCGCGGTTGATCGGCTTCAGTGCGTCGGTTTCGTTCGGCTTGGCCTTCACGGCGAACACACCCGCGATCGAGGCAACGACGCCGATGGCGCGTGCTGCGAGCGGGAACACAAGGCCAAGGGCCGGGTTGAGGCCGATCGAGTTGAACGCGGCCACACCGAGGATGATCGATGCAACGAGGGTGACCTCATAGCTCTCGAAGAGGTCGGCGGCCATGCCGGCGCAGTCGCCCACGTTGTCGCCCACGTTGTCGGCGATGGTGGCCGGGTTGCGCGGGTCGTCTTCGGGAATGCCTACTTCGACCTTGCCGACGAGGTCGGCGCCGACGTCGGCGGCCTTCGTGAAGATGCCACCACCAACGCGCAGGAAGAGCGCGAGGAGTGAGCCACCGAAGCCGAAGCCGACGAGGATCACCGACGAGGTGTTCTGGAACAGCATGATGATGACGGTTGCACCGAGGAGGCCGAGGCCGACGGTGAACATGCCCGCGACACCGCCGGTGCGGAAGGCGACGGTGAGCGCGCGGGGCATCGAGTTGCTGAGTGCCGCGGCCGCTGTACGAACGTTGCCGCGCGTCGCGAGGGTCATACCGATGTAACCGGTGAGACCCGAAGCGAGACAGCCGAGGACGAACGCGATCGTGCGGAAGATGCCCGCTTCGGCGAACGAGAGTGCCGACGTCTTGTCGGGCTTCAGAATCTCGGTCGAGGTGACGAAGACGATGCCGACGAGGGGGACCAAAATGAAGCCGATCGTCTTGAACTGGCGCTTCAGGTAGGCCCAGGCACCTTCCTGGATCGCCGTGGCGATCTCGATCATCTTTGGGGAGCCTTCGCTCTCGGCCATAACCTTCTTGACGAGGAAGAACCCGACAGCAAGAGCGAGAAGGGCTGCTGCCGCGGACAACCACAGCACGGCCCATTCACCACCCTTCAGTGAGAAGTCCTGCCAGCCGCCTTCCGCAGCGAAAATTCCAAGCACGTGAATTGATCCTTACGGTGGAGGGGCGGGCGCAAACCAACCCCGGGGTTTTGTTGAACGCAACGAGTGTAGGGAATTCGGGCGGACAGGGGCGAAACGGTCCAATTCCGTCACATCCCCCGTTTCGCCTCGGGAAAAGTTCGCCCTGCTGGGGTCTCGGGGGTACCGTTTCTTCGCTCTGAATTCGGGCGCCCCCGCGCCACGAGCGGCATGCGGGAGAAAGGCAAGCAGATGGCACAGGTTCTCCACGGTCGTGGCCCGGTGACGGGTACGGCCACGAAGTCTCCGCGCAAGCGGCGGCCGTTCCTTCTCGACCTGTATTCGACCGCGGTCGGCAAGAAATACGCGATGGCGATCACGGGCATCGGCCTCATGGGATTCGTTCTCTTCCACATGATCGGCAACCTGAAGATGTACTTCGGTGCGGCCGACCTCGACCACTACGCCGAGTTCCTGAAGAAGTTGCTTTACCCGCTCGCTCCGAAGGGCGCGGTGCTGTGGCTGCTGCGTGGCGGTCTCATTGCGATGGCCGTCATCCACATTCATGCAGCGATCTCGCTGACGCGGCTCAACCGCACGGCTCGTCCCGTTCGCTACCAAAGCGAGCGTGACTACCAGGTCGCGAACTTCGCCAGCCGTTCGATGCGCTGGACCGGCGTCACGGTGTTCCTGTTTCTCGTGTGGCACCTTCTCGATCTCACCTTCGGTGTGACCAACACCGTCGGCGCAGACGGCGAATTCATTCGCGCGAACGTTTACGACAATGTGGTGCGCAGCCTCGACCGCTGGCCGGTCGCCGCGTTCTACATCCTCGCGAACATCTCGCTCGGCATCCACCTCTTCCACGGTGCGTGGAGCCTTTTCCAGTCGATGGGCTGGAACAACCCGCGTTTCAACAAGTGGCGTCAGGCGTTCGCGACCGGGTTCGCGACCGTCATCGTCGTCGGCAATGTTTCATTCCCGATCGCAGTTCTCGCCGGCGTGGTCGGCGGCTGAGGAAGCAGGACACCCATGAGCGTCGAACTCAACTCGAAGGCCCCTGCCGGACCACTGTCCGACAAGTGGCAGAACTACAAAGCCGACGTCAAGTTGGTGAACCCGAACAACAAGCGCAAGTTCAAGGTCATCGTCGTCGGTACCGGCCTTGCCGGTGCGTCGGCCGCCGCGACACTTGCCGAACTCGGCTACCAGGTCGATGCGTTCACGTTCCACGACTCACCGCGTCGCGCTCACTCGATCGCCGCGCAGGGTGGCATCAATGCAGCGAAGAACTACCAGGGTGACGGCGACAGCGTTCACCGTCTCTTCTACGACACCATCAAGGGCGGCGACTTCCGCGCCCGCGAGTCGAACGTGCATCGCCTCGCCGAAGTGTCGGTGAACATCATCGACCAGATGGTTGCCCAGGGCGTTCCGTTCGCCCGCGAATACGGCGGTCTGCTCGACAACCGTTCGTTCGGTGGCGCACAGGTCAGCCGTACGTTCTACGCACGCGGACAAACCGGCCAGCAGCTACTGCTCGGCGCCTACCAGCAGTTGGCCCGCCAGATCGGCCTCGGTGGCGTGCGACTCTTCAACCGCACCGAGCTCGTCGATGTCGTCACGATCGAAGGCCGCGCTGCGGGCATCGTCGTGCGCGACCTCATGACCGGCGAGATCGCGTCGCACTCGGCCCATGCGGTCGTGCTCGCAACGGGCGGCTACGGCAACGTGTTCTTCCTGTCGACCAATGCAATGGCGAGTAACGTCACTGCTGCATGGCGCGCGCACCGCAAGGGTGCGTACTTCGCGAACCCCTGTTACACGCAGATTCACCCAACCTGTATCCCCCAAAGTGACGAGTTCCAATCGAAGTTGACGCTCATGTCCGAGTCGCTACGCAACGACGGTCGTGTGTGGGTGCCCAAGAGCGCCGACGAAACCCGTCCCGTCGACCAGATCCCCGAGGAAGACCGCGACTATTACCTCGAGCGTCTCTACCCGTCTTACGGCAACCTCGCGCCACGTGACATCTCGTCGCGTGCGGCCAAGCGCGCCATCGACCGCGGTCAGGGCGTCGGCCCGCTGAAGAACGGCGTATATCTCGATTTCTCCGATGCGATCAACCGTCTCGGAAAGAGCGTCGTCGAGGAGCGCTACGGCAACCTCTTCGAGATGTACGAGCGCATCGCAGGTGAAAACCCGTACGACGTGCCGATGCGCATCTACCCGGCTTCGCACTACACGATGGGCGGTCTGTGGGTCGACTACGAACTCATGACCACGATCCCCGGTCTCTACGCCGCGGGTGAGGCGAACTTCTCCGATCACGGCGCGAACCGCCTCGGTGCGTCTGCCCTGATGCAGGGTCTCGCCGACGGTTACTTCGTTTTGCCGTACACGATCGGCAACTACCTCGCCCCGATGTTGAACAAGCCGATACCCGGTGTCGACCATCCTGAGTTCAAGGCCGCCGAGTCCGCGGCACGTGAGCGCTTCAACGGTTATCTCAACGTGAAGGGCACACGTTCACCCGATTGGTTCCACCGTGAAGTCGGCAAGATCATCTGGGACTACTGCGGCATGGAGCGCACACAGCAGGGCCTCGAAAAGGCGTTGTCGGAACTGCCCGCGCTGTACGACGAATTCAAAAAGGACCTGCGCGTCACGGGTGGTGGCGAGAGCCTCAACCAAACCCTCGAGAAGGCCGGTCGTGTCGACGACTTCTTCCAGCTCGGCATACTGATGTGCCGAGACGCCCTCGACCGCGAAGAAAGTTGCGGCGGCCACTTCCGCGCCGAATACCAGACCGAAGATGGCGAGGCGTTGCGTGACGACGACCGATTCTGCAACGTCTTCGCCTGGGAATGGACCGGCGACCCGATGTCGGCCAAGTGCAACATCGAAGAGTTGAACTACGAGACCGTCCACCTCGCGACACGGAGCTACAAGTGAGCAACCATCTCAAGGACATCACCCTCAAGATCTGGCGTCAGTCGGGTCCCAACGACGCAGGACACTTCGAGACCTACAAGGTCGACGAGATCAGCGACGAGGCGTCGTTCCTCGAGATGCTCGACTATCTCAACGAGCGCCTCATCAACGAGGGCAACGAAGCCGTCGTGTTCGACCACGACTGTCGCGAGGGCATCTGTGGCACCTGTTCATTGATGATCAATGGCCAGGCCCACGGTCCCGAGCGTGCAACGACCACCTGCCAGTTGCACATGCGCAAGTTCAAGAGCGGTGACAGCATCACCATCGAACCGTGGCGTGCGCGGGCGTTCCCGATCGTCAAGGACCTGATGGTCGACCGTTCTGCGTTCGACCGCATCGTTGAGTCGGGTGGTTTCATCACCTCGCCAACCGGGGGTGCGCCCGACGCGAACCTCATCCCCATCCCCAAGCCCGTCTCCGACGCCGCCATGGATGCCGCACAGTGCATCGGTTGTGGTGCCTGCGTTGCGGCCTGCCCGAACGGAGCGGCGAACCTGTTCACCTCGGCAAAGATCACGCATCTCAACCTGTTGCCCCAGGGCCAGGCCGAGCGCTACAAGCGCGTCGAAGCGATGGTCGAAACGATGGACGAGTACTTTGGTTCCTGCACCAACCACGGTGAATGCGAAGCGGCCTGCCCGAAGGAAATCTCGATCGACGTGATCGCCCTCGCGAATGCCGACTACCGCAAGGCGAAAATCAAGAACCGAAAGCAACTCGCCCGCAGCTGATCCCGGAAACCGGGCCGACCGCCTAGAACGGCTCGTCTTCGGCGGTCTGGCTCCACTCGATTGATGGCCGGATCTTCGGACATGCGTCGATCATCTCGTTGACGATTCGCCACGCGATACCGTGCTGCGGGAACGGATTCGCCATGAGTTTCGCCGTGCGCGTGAGCAACTTGCGGTGCAAGCGGCGTCCGATGTCCTTCGGCTCGTTGTCGATGAGCCATTCGGCGACCGCAACGACCGCATCGGCTACAGCGTCGATGTCGAGTTCCGGGACTTCGAGAAGCCCCTTCAATGTCGTGAGAACTGCGACGAGGTCGTCGATCGGGTTCGTGATGGGCGGTCCAGATACAACTTGCGGTCGTGATGGCGACCTCAACCTCGCAAACGTGCGCTGCGCGAGAACCCGATCGTCTTTACTCATGCGTGGCGTACTCGAATCAAAGCAGAAGAATGCCACCGACCGCATGGGGGACGGCGCGAACCGATGGAAATCGTGCAGGGGGGATGGTTGAACGACAAGGGACGGAATGATCGTGTCGGTCGAGCGGGAGCGATCGACTGCCAACCAAGCGGTGTACTTCGACAGAATACGGTGACGAACGGACAGTTCGATGATTGCCGTACGACCCGCTGATTCGTCGATGCGGTCGGTCATCACGTCGTAGTCGAGGGCGTTGATGCGCGCCTTGGCCCATCGTGTTGTTGCCGACGCGTCCTCGCAGACGCGAACCACGACGACGGCAAGAGTGCCCGCGTCGGTCTCGATATGCACGACGGCACCGGTCGCCGGTCGCGGCGCGCGTGCCCACAGCGTGACGGTGGCGTTCGGGTAGATGTCGGGCGCGAGGTGCGGGGCCTGATCGCTCAAGCCCGGCATGTCGATGCGTGCATTGCGGTAAGCGGGCTGGCCGATGCGCTCGCAGACCTTCTTCGCGACGTCCCCGACGACGTGGGCAGCCTCGACACCGACGAACCATCCGTTCGCGGCGAGGGTCTCGAGGTAGCCGTTGAGTTCCTGGCCGATACCGACGACGATGACGCGTGCGTTGCGCAGTTGCACGTCGCGTTGGCGGGCCGCTGTGGCCTCGTCACCGTAAGCGCCATCGGTGATGAGCAGCACGACCCGTTCGAATTCGTTCGCGTCTTCCCGGTCTTCGAGTTGGGCGATGGCGGCCCCTGCGACCTCGATCGCGCCGTCGAGTTCGGTTCCGCCGCGCGCGTAGATCGACGCGATCTCCCGACAAAGGCGGTCGCGAATTTCTGCAGTTGCCGGAGCGAAGCCATGCGCCGTTGCCTCGAGAACCTCGGTGTCGGAGTCGAAGGTGAGAACATGCACGAGGTCGTCGCGCGTCAGCGTGCCGATGACGTCGTTGGCGATGCGAATTGCAGCATCCATGTTCCAGCCGCCCATGCTTCCCGAGCGATCGATGAGAACGGAGACAGCGCGACGAGTGTTGGTCTTGGTGGTTGGTGTCTCCACGGTCCGAACGACGACTTCGAGCGTGCCGAGTGTGGGGTTGTCAGAGTCGGCCGTCCACTTGGCGTCCATCACCTCGTTGGTGGCATTCCACTTCAGCACGATGTCGCGGTCGAGGGAGAAGTCGCCAATGGTGACGTGCGACGGGGTCACCGATGCGCCTTCGACGGTTGTGCAGACAAGCTCGTCGACGGCCGCGGTAAACGTGATGCTGACCGTGGAGTTGACGTGGACGTCGCCCGCATGTCGAGGTGGAGTGAGCGCCTCTGCATTCGGTGTGCCTTCGGGGACGTAGCGCTCTTTGATGAGGGTGGGGAAGCGCACCGTGGCTTCATTGCCGTCGCGGACAACGGTCGCATGAACGACGATCTCGATGCTTATGGCCTCGCCCGGATGGATGTTTCCGACTGCCGTTTCGAAGATTTCTCCGGCGTGCTGTTCGAGCAGCATTGCGGTATGGCCCTTGGCCAGCGCCTCTTCGTATTCGACTTGTGCGGACTCGCGCTCTTTGATCTCCGCCTCGATCGCCCTGCCGCCGATGTGCATCGTCGCACGGTTCACCGCGCCGGAATTCGGTAGCGGGAACGTGTAGACGGCCTCCATTGCCTCGTCAAGCGTGTTGACGAAAGTCTGGACGACGGTCCACACGACACCGACACCGTCGACAACGGCATCGATGCGAACCGACTCGAGAGGAAGTTCGGTGTCACCTGCACGAAGACTTGTGCCGGTGGTGGGCAGGGGAGCGGAGAGTGTGGTCATCATCTGTGGTGTTTGCCTCTTTCTTTGTTGTTTGTTGGTTGATGGGTTGTTTGTTTTGTCATCAGTTGTCGTCGAGTTGGGCGAGTGCCGCGCGGACGGCGCGCAGTTCCTTGTCGGTGGGCTGTCGTGTGGTGAAGCCCGACAGCGTGATCGAGTCACTGATGCGTACCGACCACCCACTTGCATCGGAAAGAACGGTGGGCTCGGTGAGTGCATGCGATGAACGCAGTGCCGCACTGACGAGGTGACGGGACTCGAGAGCTACATTCGCAAGCCGCCATGCGTCGGGGCCGCGCGACTCGCGGAACCGGGGAATCAACTTGAGCGATTGCCCCGTCGCCTGAGCGCGACGGATGCGAATGAGGTCGTTGACGTGGTCGCGCGTCCAGAGACTGCGTCCACCGACGCGAACCGCAGGACGCACGAGACCGAGCGTGACGTAATAGCGAACGTTGCGCTCGGTGAGAGCAGATGCGACGCGCCCATCCTCGACGGGCAGGTCGGCAACGGCTTCGTTGGCAGCCGCGATCAGGTCGTCCATTGCGAGCAAGTCGCCCGAGGCGATGGGTGGAGATGAGGGTTCCATGGCGAGAGTATCTTACACTAATTACTGTTACTGTCAACCTCTAGACAGTAATTTCTCGCAAAAACCCTGAAACCCAATAGTGGCAGGGTCCCGACGGACCCGACCCCTGGAACCGCAGGACCCCGGAGGGGGTACTGTCGCCCCCATGTCCAGCGTGCCGTCCGCCCCCTCGTCCCTTGCCTCGACCCTCGGCGCGCTGCGCGCGTCGGGCTGGCAATCGGTGCCGGTGAAAGACGAGATGCGTCGCAATGCGATTGCGAAGATTCGCGCCGGTGAACCGCTGTTCGCAGGTGTCATGGGTTACGAGCACACGGTCATGCCGCAGTTGGAGAACGCGCTGCTGGCGGGCCACGACATCGTGTTCCTCGGTGAGCGCGGTCAGGCAAAGACCCGCATGATTCGTTCGCTCACGGGACTCTTGGATGAGTGGATGCCGATCGTTGCGGGCAGCGAGATCAACGACGACCCGTACAACCCGGTGTCGCGTCACGCACGTGATCTGGTCGCGCAGATGGGTGACGACACACCGATTGCGTGGGTGCACCGCTCCGAGCGCTACGGCGAGAAGTTGGCAACTCCCGACACGTCGATCGCCGATCTCATCGGTGAAGTCGACCCGATCAAGGTCGCCGAGGGGCGTTACCTGTCGGACGAATTGACGTTGCACTACGGCCTCGTTCCGCGCACGAATCGCGGCATCTTCGCCATCAATGAGTTGCCCGACCTCGCCGAGCGTATCCAGGTCGGTTTGCTGAACGTTCTCGAGGAACGCGACGTTCAAATTCGTGGTTACAAGATTCGCCTGCCACTCGACGTCGTCCTCGTTGCGTCGGCCAACCCCGACGACTACACGAACCGCGGCCGCATCATCACCCCGTTGAAGGATCGCTTCGGCAGCCAGATCCGTACGCACTATCCACTCGAAATTTCCAACGAGGTCGAGATCATCCGTCAGGAGGCGCGTCCCGCATCGAGTGGTGGCGTCGAGGTGCACGTGCCCGCGTTCATGGACGAAGTCATCGTGACGTTCAGCCATCTTGCCCGTGCGAGCAACAACATCAGCCAGCGTGCTGGTGTTTCGGTGCGTCTGTCGGTCAGCAACCACGAGATCATGGTGGCCAATGCGGTGCGTCGTGCGTTGCGCGCCGGCGACGTCGTCGTGTCGCCGCGAGTCAGCGACCTCGAGGCACTTGCTGCGTCGACGTCGGGCAAGGTCGAAGTCGAGGTTCTGGAAGACGGCCGCGAAGGTGCGATTCTCGACCACCTCGTGAAAAGTGCGGTGCTGCAGGTCTACAAGCGTCTCGCTACCCCTGCCACGGTGAACGTCGAGAGCGTGAACGAGGTTCTCGCGGCGTTCGAGGGCGGCGTCATCGCCCACACGGGTGAAGATGTGACGTCGACCCAGCTCGTCGGCTTGCTCGAGTCGGTTGCCGCCCTGCGACCGATCGTCAACGTGTTCACGGGTGGCGACGAATCACCCGCGGTCGTCGCAAGTGCCGTCGAGTTCGTGCTCGAGGGTTTGCATTTGTCGAAGCGCCTGAACAAGGACTCGGCGGGTACGAGCGCGACCTACAGATCAAAGGCGTAAGGATTCCTCCTCAATGGTGAAGAATCTCATCCTCACCGGCGGTTGGGCCCATGACTTTGTGACGTCTGCTGCGGCTCTTGCAGACGTCCTCGAGCCCGTTGCAAAGACAACAATCGTCGACGAGATGGCGCTCGCAGGTCGCGCACTAGACGACGGTGAATTCGACGTGCTCACCGTCTATGCGTGTTGGTTCACCATGACCGATGCCCGGTACACCGAGGAACAGCGGCGTGAATGGGCGCGCACCACCCCCGATGGGTTTCGTGAAGCCGTGCATCGACACGTACGTGCGGGTGGCGGTCTTTGTGTCCTTCACACCGGCCTGTTGTGTTTCACCGATTGGCCCGATTGGCCCCGACTTGTCGGTGGTGACTGGACATGGGGCCGCAGTTGGCACCCCACACCCGCCACGATGCGTGCCGAGCGGCACGGCTCGGACGAGCACCCGATCGTTGCCGGGATCGACCATGTCGAGGTCTTTGACGAGCGGTACTGCGACATTGACGCGAGCCCGCACGCCACGGTTTTGTTGTCATCCGATGGTCCCGAGGGTCGGTTCCCCACCCTGTGGGTTCACGAAGTCGATGGTGGTCGTCGGGCCTACAGTTCACTCGGCCACGACGGGGTGTCCCTCACCGAGGCGACCCACGCGCGACTCCTGCGTCGACTCGTTGTCTGGTCGGGCGGAGGTGACGGCGGGACGATCGCGCGCATAGCATGAGCGAGTGATTCGCCCCGGAGAGGGCGCATCGGGGCTCAAGTTGGGGGAGAAGACAACATGTCGTTGATCGGCGCCAGGGTTCTGCGCAAGGAAGATCCGAATCTCATCACGGGTCAGGGTCGCTACGTCGATGACCTTCAGCCCGCTGGCTGTGCGTACATGGCGATGGTGCGCAGCACCGAGCCACATGCACGCATCGCAGCAATCGACACCACCGCTGCACGCGAGATCCCCGGGGTGCTTGCGGTCTGGACCGGTGCCGACGTTGCGCATCTGCCTGCCCGTCCGTCGAGCCTTCCCGGTATGGACATGCCGCTCATCACGGCCGACGTCGCCCGCTTTGTCGGCGACATTGTTGCCGTGGTCGTTGCCGACGACCGTTACACCGCAGCCGATGCCGCCGAGGCGATCATCGTCGATTACGAACCACTGCCCGCGGTCGCATCGCTGTCGCAGGCTCTTGCCCCCGACGCGGCGATGATTCACCCGGTGCTTCAGGGCAACACGGTGTTCTTCCAGGACTACACCGAGGATCTGTCTGCGGAATTCGCGGCCGCCCCGCGCACCGCGAGCCTCTCACTCGTCAACAACCGTTGCGCGCCCGTGCCCATCGAACCCAACGTCGTTCTTGCCGATTGGGGGCCGGCCGAACTCACCGTGTGGGCGGCGTTTCAGGCACCTCACCACCTGCGCAACACGATTGCGACCTTCTTCGGTATTTCGCAGGACACGACGCGTGTGATCGCCCCGGATGTTGGCGGCGGCTTCGGGGCAAAGATCAACTTTGCCTCAGAGATCTTTCTGGCAGCGGCGTTGTCCCGCGATCTTGCGCGTCCGGTCAAGTACACCCAGACCCGTAGCGAATGCATGGTCTCGATGTTCCACGGTCGCGCACAGGAACACAAGGTCGACGTCGCGTTCGACGACAAGGGCAAGATTCATGCATTGAAGGTCCAGGTCACCCAGGACCAGGGCGCGTACCCGGATGCAACCGGTATGGGTCTTCCCGTACTCACCACCGCAATGGCGGCAGGCTGTTACAAGATTCCGAAAGTTGCCGTTTCGTGGCGCAACGTCGTAACGAACACGACTCCGGTGGCTGCGTACCGCGGAGCGGGTCGACCCGAGGCGTCGTACATGATCGAGCGCGTCATTGATCTCGTGGCCGATGAAACCGGTGTCGATCCGGTCGAGGTGCGCAAGGCGAACTTCATTCCCGCGGATGGATTCCCGTACCAGACCCACAGCCCGCTCGCGGTCTACGACAGCGGCAACTTCGCGGGTGTTCTCGACGAGTTGCTGCGCCACGTCGATTACCCCGCCCTGAAGGCAGAGCAGGCGGCGCGCCGTGCCGATTCGTCGGCAAAGCTGCTGGGAATTGGGTTCTCCTCGTGGCTCGAAATCGCGGGGTTTGGTCCGCCCGGTTCGCTCGAGGCGTTCGGTCACCTCGCATCCTGGGAGTCGGCGCAGGTGCGCGTACAACCCGACGGAAGCGCAATCATCTACACCGGCGCATCTCCTCACGGCCAAGGTACCGTCACCACGTATGCGCAAATCGCAGCCGACCAGTTGGGCATCGACTTTGATCGCATCAGCGTGCGCCATGGTGACACCGCGGTCATTCCCCAAGGCATCGGAACGATGGGTTCACGGGCGGTTGCCGTCGGCGGCGAGGGTGTGAAGACCGCGAGCACCCGCGTTTTCGAGCGCGCAAAGAAGATCGCGGCGCACCTTCTCGAGGCCACCGAAGACGACATCGTCGTGGAAAACGAGCAGTTCCACGTGCGCGGTACGCCGTCGAAGTCGGTGCCCTGGTCGCAGGTTGCATGGAAGAGTTTCCAACCGCTCGAGTTGCCCGCGGGGATGGAGCCGGGTGCACTCGACGCAACCGTCTTCCAGCAGGTTCCCAACTTCAGCTTCCCGTCGGGGGCGTATTGCTGCGTCGTTGAAATCGACCGTGACACCGGCGACGTGGAGATTCGCAACATGTACCTCGTCGACGATTGCGGAACGGTGATCAACCCGATGCTCGTCGAAGGCCAGGTGCACGGTGGAGTTGCCCAGGGAATCGCACAGGCGTTGTACGAGCACATGCAATACGACGACTCGGGCGTGCCTCGCACCGCAACCCTCATGGATTACCTCGTGCCAGCGGCACCCGATCTGCCGGGCTACGTCAGTGGAAGGACGGTGACCCTCAACCCCAGCAACACACTCGGCGCAAAGGGTGTGGGTGAGTCGGGTTCGGTCGGAGCACCTCCGGCCGTCATCAACGCGGTTGTCGATGCGCTGAGCCACCTTGGAGTGAAGCACATTGACATGCCGGCAACACCACAGAAGATCTGGTCAGTACTGAGGGAGTCGAAATGAGCACTGTCGAAATGCACACCACGCGAGTCACCGTCACGGTGAACGGTCGTGAAGTGACAGAGGAAGTCGAGCCGCGCACGCTGCTCGTGCACTTTCTCCGCGAACAAGCCCACCTGACGGGCACGCACGTCGGTTGCGACACTTCCAACTGCGGGGCGTGCACCGTGCTCATCGACGATGAAGCCGCGAAATCGTGCACCGTGCTTGCCGTTCAGGCGAACGGCCACAGGGTCACGACGGTCGAGGGTGTGGGCAACGGCAGCGGCGGATTCAGTCCTGTTCAGGAGGGATTCCGCCAGGAACACGGATTGCAATGCGGTTACTGCACGCCGGGCATGATCATGGCGTGCACCGCGTTGCTGGCGGAGAATCAGCAGCCCGGTGAGCACGAGATTCGCGAAGCGCTCGAGGGCAATCTGTGCCGTTGCACCGGTTACGAGACGATCGTGCGTGCCGTGCAATGGGCCGCCGCAAACGGAGGGGCAGGTGAGTGGGCATGATCCCCGCACGGTTCGACTACAAACAGGCCGACACGGTGGCCGAGGCCCTCAGCCTCCTCGCCTCGTGCGAGGATGCGAAGCTTCTCGCGGGCGGCCACTCGCTCGTGCCGCTCATGAAGATGCGCCTCGTATCGCCATCGACGCTCATCGACATCAGCGGTATCGTCGAGTTGCAGGGGATCACCGAAACCGGTTCGGCTTTGCGGGTCGGTGCGTTGACGCGTCACCGGGTCGTTGAACGCTCGCAGGTCGTCGCGCAACACGTTCCGCTTCGTGCGCACGTGGCGGGGCTCGTGGGCGACCCCCAAGTGCGCAATCGGGGCACGATCGGTGGCTCGCTCGTGCATGGTGATCCCGCTGCTGATCTGCCGTCGGTCGCACTCGCCACGGGGGCGACGATGGTCGTCGCCGGATCAGGCGGGGAACGACGCATTGCCGCCAAGGACTTTTTTGTTGACTTCCTCGAGACCGCCGTTGGCGCCGATGAAATCCTGACTGCGATCGAGTTTCCGAAGCGCACGGGCGCGGGCTTTGGCTACGAGAAATTCGTGCGTCGCTCGATGGATTACGCAATCGTCGGTGTTGCCGTGCAGGCGGGTGACGAGCCCGGAATTGCCCTCGTGAACATGGGTAGTGTTCCGCGTCGTGCCGAGGCTGCTTCGCAGGCTTTGGCGAGCGGTGCGAGTGTCGAAGTGGTGGCTGCGCTGGCGGCCGACGGAACCAACCCGCCCGAGGACTTGAATGCGAACGCTGACTACCGACGACACCTCGCGTCGGTACTGACAAAGCGCGCGCTGCTTGCCGCGGGGTACCGGTGACGGGACACGGCTATCGGGTCGAGATCAACCGAGACACATGCATCAGCTCCGGCCGTTGCGTGGGTGATGCGCCCGGTGCATTCGTCTTCGATGACGATGAGTTGGCCACCGTCGGCGCAGCGATGGTCGACCTGGCCGAAACCAAATTGTTGCGCATCGCTCGCGACTGCCCCGGCGAGGCGATCATCGTCTTTGGAGAAGACGGCGAGCCCCTGCAGCTTCACTAGGCGGCATCAATTGCAAAGATCCGCCGGGCGTTGCCACCGAGGATCTTTGCCGTGTCCGATCGAGAGAGTCCGAGTGAGGTGACCTTTTCGAGGTATGCCTCCTCGAGGTCCCACCCGGCGAAGTTGCTGCCGAGCAACACGCGATCCGCGCCTTCGGTGCGCACGAGAAAGTCGAGAGCATCCGTTCGATGAACGGTGGTGTCGAACGAGAGTTGGGCCCATTGATCATCGAACGTACGGCTCAGCAGATCCTTGCCCCAAGGACGGCGTTCGAGGGCGGCTTCGAGTCGACCCTTCTGGAACGGTGCGAATCCACCACCGTGCGCCACGTGCACGTGGAGTCCCGGATGCCTGTCGAGAACACCGCCGAAGAGAAGGTGGGCAACGGCAAGCGTTTCGTCGATGGCAAAACCGAGGATGATGTCCATGTCCCATGGACCGAAGATCGGATCCGGGCCTTTCGACACCGTACGAGGCTCGGGGTGCACGACGAGTGGCACGCCCAGTTCTTCGTGGGCAGCCCAAAGTTCGTCGAAACGTCTGTCCGACAGCGGAATGCCGTTCACATCGGCTCCGATATATGAACACTTCAGACCAAGTTCAACGACGGCACGTTGAAGTTCGCGACAGGCGGCGTCGGGTTGTTGCATCGGGAGTCCCCCAGCACCAACCAGTCGGGGATGGTGACGACAGATCTCGGCGATCTCATCGTTCGTACGGTGGTTGAAGCGAACCGCATCGGGCGCCGGCTGGTGGTAGAAGAATGTGATCGGATTGGGTGACACGAGCTGTTGGTGGATCCCGAGTTGGTCCATGTGCTCGACGCGTTTGCGTGCGTCGGAGAACGGACTGTCGACGAACTTGACGTTTTCGAGGA
>JBJTYJ010000022.1:0-16343 GCA_046082705.1 Actinomycetota bacterium
GTCGGCTTCGGTCTTGCCGTTCGACGCGGGTTGAAGTGCGCCAACACCGGCGATTACGAACGGACCCTGTGCCCCGATCGACTTCAGCGCGGCAAGCGTCGACTCGGCACGGG
This sequence comes from Actinomycetota bacterium, assembly GCA_046082705.1. Classification (GTDB taxonomy): domain Bacteria; phylum Actinomycetota; class Acidimicrobiia; order Acidimicrobiales; family Ilumatobacteraceae; genus F1-20-MAGs119. The sequence goes on from JBJTYJ010000022.1 coordinate 114, forward strand.
CCTTGGAGACCGCGACGTTGGCGGGGGAGGCGAGCTGCGCGACATCGTGGCAAACGCGCAAGCGCAAGGGTTGATGCGTGCGGATCTCGACCTAGCGGCGGTGGCGGGTGTTCATCTGGCCATGGTGCACGGGTGTTCGATGTTCGACTTGGGTGCGAGTTCCGTTGGTGTTGATGTCTTGCGTCAGGTCTACGTGGACGCACTTTTTGCGTTGATTTTTAATTGACGACATTTCGTGGCGTCGTGCACACATGGGGGCATGACAAAAGAACAGACATCACATCCCGTTACGCCCGCTGACCTCGCCGCGATGGTCGAGGCGCGCATCCATGACTCGCTTGGTGAGACTGCCAAGCCTTTCGACCTCGACCGTGCGCGTTTGTACGGCGTGAACTTCCGCGGTGACGACCTGCAGTTGTCGTTCGTGCTGGAGCACGGCGACATTTATCAGTTGCTCGAAGTTCCGGAGTCGGCATGTGCCCGGATGTTCGATGCGGCCGCTCTGGTGACATGCGGGTGGGCGGCGCCCATTGCGCAGGGAACGGGCGAACCGGATGGTGCGCCGAGCGAACACCCCGAACGCCGGCGCGTGCGGCTGGTTGTGGTGGTGGGTGATGCGGGCGTGGCATCGGTTCTGCGCTTTGCGGATGACGCGGAGTCGCCGATCCTCGACGCGGGTGAGGCCAAGGGTCCGCTGGCCGATGCAGTGGCGGGGTATTGGACGGCTAATTGAGCCGTAGCCTTAACGGCGTGTCGGCCGGTCAGGGCGCTTTCGAAGTTGCGGCATGGGCCGACGAAGTGCGGACACTCGCTGCCCAACGCGATGCGGTGATTCTGGCCCACAACTACCAGGTGCCCGAGATCCAGGATGTGGCCCACCATGTGGGTGATTCACTCGCGTTGTCGCGCATTGCCGCCAAGGCCGATGCGTCGACCATCATCTTTTGTGGCGTCCATTTCATGGCCGAGACGGCGAAGATCCTGGCCTACGACAAGACGGTGTTGATCCCCGATGAGAAGGCCGGTTGTTCGTTGGCCGAAACCATCAACGGCGAACAGTTGCGCGCATGGAAGGCCCAGCACCCAGGTGCGGTGGTGGTGAGCTACGTGAACACCACGGCCGAGGTGAAAGCCGAAACCGACATCTGCTGCACGTCGTCGAACGCGGTGGAAGTGGTGGCCTCGATTCCGGCCGATCGCGAGATTCTTTTCTGTCCCGACCAGTTCCTGGGGGCGCACGTTCAGCGCACGCTCGGGCGTGAGAACATGCACATTTGGATGGGCGAGTGCCACGTGCATGCGGGCATCAACGGTGCCGAGTTGCGTCGGCGTGTGGAAGAAGAGCCGGATGCCGAGCTGTTCATTCACCCCGAGTGCGGTTGCGCGACGAGCGCGCTGTATCTCGTCGAGTCGGGTGTCGTGCCGAAAGAGCGGACGCGCATTTTGTCGACCGGGGGCATGGGTGACGCGGCGGTGACAACCAAGGCGAAGAAGGTGCTGATCGCCACCGAGACGGGCATCATCCACCAGCTGCAGAAGTCGAACCCGCTGGTGATCTTCGAGCCCGTGAACCGCGCAGCGGTGTGCAAGTACATGAAGATGATCACGCCCGAGAAGTTGCTGGCATGTCTGAAGACCGGACGCGACGAAGTGACGGTTCCGCGCGAGATCGCCGATCGGGCGCGGCAGTCGGTCGAGCGGATGATCGCACTCGGCACACCCTCGAAAACGGGGGAGTAGGTGCAAAGCGCACCCTTCGGCGTTGGGTTTCCCACGCAACTCGCGGCGCCCGCACCAACCTGGGAGCGCGACATCGATGTGGTGGTGCTGGGAAGCGGTGCCGCAGGTTTGGCCGCCGCATTGGCGGTGCGTCCCGTGCGTGAAGTCGTGCTGGTGACGAAAGGTGAACTCGCCGCGGGCAGCACGCAATGGGCGCAGGGCGGTTTGGCTGCGGTGCTCGACCCGAAGGACTCGCTCGAGGCACATGTTGCCGACACGTTGACGGCAGGTGCAGGGTTGTGTGACGAGGCCAACGTGCGCACCCTGGTAGCCGAGGCGCCCACCGCCATCCGCTACTTGATGAAGTTGGGTGCGGCGTTCGACCCGGGCGCCGATGGTGCTCCGGCGTTGACGCGTGAGGGTGGCCACTCACACAGTCGCATCGTGCACGCGGGTGGCGACCAGTCGGGTGCCGAAGTTCAGCGCACACTCGACCAGTCGGCGATGAATGCGGGTGTGCAGGTCATGGAGCACACCTTCGCGCTCGACCTGTTGATCGGTTTCGACCGCAACGGTGTTCGACGCGCGGCAGGAGTGCGTGTCGCACGGCTGAATCCCGACGGTTCGGTTCTCGACGTTGGTCTCATCACCGCACGCGCGGTTGTCGTGGCAACCGGAGGTCTTGGCCAGGTTTTTGCGTCCACTTCGAATCCGCCGGCGGTGACGGGTGACGGTCTTGCTTTGGCGCTGCGTGCCGGTGTGGAAGTGGCCGACATGGAGTTCATCCAGTTCCATCCGACGGTGCTGTGGCAGGGGGCCGACGCGAAGGGACAGCTTGCGTTGATCAGCGAAGCCGTGCGCGGCGAGGGCGCGGTGTTGGTCGACGGTGCCGGTACGCGCGTGATGGAGGGGGTGCACCCGCTGGGCGACCTTGCGCCGCGCGACGTCGTGGCGGCGGCGATTTCGCGCCGCATGGCCGAGGCGCCGGGTGGCGTCGACGACCATGTGTTTCTCGATGCCACGGCCATGGGCGAAGAGTTCGAGCGTCGCTTTCCTTCGATCACCGCATCGTGCAGGCACTTCGATATCGAACCGTCGCGTGATCTCATTCCCGTCGCACCAGCCGCCCATTACTTCTGTGGCGGCATCACTGCGGGCTTGAATGGGATGACGTCTCTCCCCGGGTTCTTCGCGGTGGGTGAGGTTGCCTGCACGGGTGTGCACGGAGCAAACCGCCTGGCCTCGAATTCGCTGACCGAAGGAGTCGTGGCGGGAACGCGCGTCGGACGCGAACTGAGTTGGTTGTTGCCCGAGAAGTGTCCACCCGTCGAGCTGGTTGGTGGTGCGCTTCTCCACCCGCAGGATCGTCGCGTGTTGCGCGAGACGATGAGCCGCAACGTTGGCGTGCTGCGACGTCCCGAAGGCCTGGCCGTCGCACGTGAGATCGTCGACGACCTTGCCGCCGGAGCGAACGTCGAAATCGAGCCGTCGCTCGAGGCTTTCGAGGCGACGAACCTGCTGACCGTCGCCGCGGCCGTCATCGGTTCGGCCGAACTGCGCAGCGAAAGTCGTGGGTGTCACCGTCGCGTCGACCACCCCGAACCGCGCGGCGAATGGGTTCGTCACATCACCGTGCAGTGCGAAGATGGCGTGATGAGGTTTGCATCGTGACCCACGCACACGAGCAGTCGTTTCACCCGTTGTCGCCACAGCTCGACCGCCTTCTGCACGATGTCGGATTGCCGCCGGCGTACGTCGAGGCGCTGATTCGCCACACGATCCTGGAAGACCTTGACGGTGGTAACGACGTCACGACGCACTCCACCGTCCCGCGCGACCACCGCAGCGAAGTGGTGTTCACTGCGCGCAAGCCCGGGTGCGTGGCGGGGGTGCCGGTCGTTGCGGCGGTGCTCGAAATGATGTGCGGAACGATGAACCTCGTCTACGAGGCACTCGTGCACGACGGTGATGTGGTGTTGCGCGACACGCCATTGCTGCGCGCCGAAGCTCCGACGCGCGACTTGCTGACTTCCGAGCGCGCCGCACTGAATCTCTTCTGCCACCTCAGTGGCATCGCCACCGCCACACGCGAATGGGCCGATCAACTGGCACGCACCGGTGCGGTCGTGCGCGACACACGCAAGACGACGCCGGGCCTGCGCAAGTTGGAGAAGTACGCGGTGCGTTGCGGTGGTGGCCAGAACCACCGCATGGGTCTGTCGGACGCAGCACTCGTGAAGGACAATCACATCGCCGCTGCGGGTGGAGTGGCCGCCGCGTTCCGCGCCGTGCGTGAACACGCGCCAAACATCACGGTTGAGATCGAAGTCGACACACTCGATCAGTTGCGCGAGGCCCTCTCTGCGGGCGCCGACCTTGTTCTCCTCGACAACATGCCGCCCGAAGTTCTGCGCGAGGCAGTTGCGATCTCGCAACAGCACTCCGCGGCCACCGGCCGAAAAGTGATCCTCGAGGCAAGCGGAGGCCTGACATTGGCCAACGCCGGCGCCGTTGGTGCGACGGGTGTCGACTACATCTCGGTGGGTGGTCTCACGCACTCGTCGCCGATTCTCGACATTGGCCTCGACTACGTCCGCACGCTGTAACCGGTCTTTGCTCTTTTCGGATTCAAGCCTTCGGGCACGGATAATCTGCTCATGGGTCCGCGGGGGTGGACCGAAAGGCGGGGGCCATGAACGATGGAGTTGTGGCGAAGGCGATTGCTTTCGCAAATTCAGATGGCGAGTTCCGGTACAACGCGCGATGGTGGACCGGTTCGATGACGATTCTCGTCGACGGTTCGGGCTGGCGTATGGAAGTGACGCGCGGAAAGATTGGCGTGGCGTCATCGGCAACTGGAGACGGCCTGTCCGGCTCGGGCGACCACTTCCAGGTGAACGCGAACGCCGAAACGTGGAGCCAACTCTTGGCTTCGGTTCCACCGTCGGGTTACGTCGACTACATCGCGGCGGCGGCGGTTGGCGGCTTGGTGTTGAGCCCCGCGCACCCCGACGCAGAGCGGCACTTGGCGACGCGGCGCTTTTGCGAGCTGCTGCGCGCTGCAGTGAACGGTTCGGACCCGGCTCCGAAGCCGGGCGGTTACACACGGCCGCACGGAACTTTCGACAAGGCAACCGGCCGTTACGTGCACCTGAACATCGGCGGATACGACAACCGTGTGTACTTCGAAGAAGCGGGTTCGGGAATTGGTCTGTTGTGTCAGCACACGGCCGGCGCGGACGGCCGCCAGTTCCGACACTTCTTGGAAGACGAACGCATTACGTCGAAGTATCGCGTGATCGTCTATGACATGCCGTTCCACGGCAAGTCACTTCCGCCGGTGGAGAAGGCATGGTGGACTGAGCGATACACGTTGACGCCCGAGAACGCGATGGCCCTGCCAGTGCAGTTGGCGCAGGTCTTGGGTCTCGATCGACCGGTGTTCATCGGCTCGTCAGTCGGTGGAATGCTCGCCCTTGATCTCGCCCGCTACCACGCCGACGATTTCCGCGCGGTTCTGGCACTCGAAGGTGGGCTGCACGCTGACATTCCCGAGGGAGCCTTGGAAGATTCGCAGGACATCGACCCTGCGAAGCATGCGGCAACGATGATGATGATCATGTCGCCGACGGCACCCGAGAGCTCGCGGCAGGAAACGAGATTGCATTATGCGCAGGGGGCACCCGGTGCATTCCCCGGCGACATCGACTACTACGCGGTCACCCACGATCTGCGTGGCCAGGGGCACCTCATCGATACACGCAAGTGCGCAGTGCACCTGTTGACGGGTGAGTATGACTTCCCGACGATTCCGTGGACGGAACTCGCGGGTCGCGAGATTCCCGGGTCGACGATGGAGATCATGAAGGGCCTCGGGCACTTTCCGATGTCGGAGGATCACGAAGGGTTGATGAAGTATGTGTTGCCGCTTCTCGATGGAATTGCGGCAAAGTGATGGCCTCGCTGGGTGGTTGTGTGGCAATTGTGACAGGTGCGTCGTCGGGAATCGGCGAGGCGACAGCGCGTGAACTGGCCGCGCGAGGTGCGACTGTGGTGGCGGCTGCGCGCCGGGCCGACCGTCTGGCAAGCCTTGCCTCGTCGGTGGCGAACGTGCGGGCATTCGAATGTGACGTCACCGATGTCGCCTCGGTGCAGCGCATGGTCGACGGAACGGTTGCGCAGTTCGGACGCATCGACATCTTGGTGAACAACGCCGGCATCGGCCTCACCGGCCCTGCCGTGCAAGTTGAGTTGGACGATTGGCGCCGCATGGTGGATGTCAACGTGATGGGCGTCTTGAACTGCACGCACATTGCCCTGAAACATCTCATTGATGCCGCCGCAGGTCCGCGCGGTGTCGCCGACATCGTGAACATTTCATCCGTGGCGGGTCGGAAGGCCTTGCCGGGAAGTTCCGTCTATGCAGCGACGAAGTTCGCAGTGAATGCATTCAGCGACGGTCTTCGTCAAGAGCTCGCATCGAAGCACGTGCGCGTCTCCATTGTTGCGCCGGGCTTCACCAAGTCAGAGTTCATCGAGCACATCCGGCCGGACCTGCTGGCCAAGATCCGCGCGAGTCTCGAGGCAATGCCGGCGATGACGTCGGAAGAAATCGCTGAAACCATAACCTTCTGCGTGACGCGGCCGGCGGGTGTGGCCGTCAGCGATTTGTTGGTGCGGCCGACCGAACAGGAGCGTTAGTCGTGGCGGTGACGACGTGGATCAACGGGTTGAAATTTCCCGAGGGTCCGGTGTTGATGCCGGATGGTTCGGTGCTGTTGAGCGAACTGTTGGGCAACAAGGTCGTCCAGGTGTGGCCCGATGGAACGAAGAAGGTGATTGCAGAACCCGAGGGCATGCCGAATGGTCTTGCATTCGGGCCCGATGGGTTTCTGTACTGCGCGAACATGGGCGGCCTGCTGAAGCCGGGCATCCTCGGTTCGATGCCGGGGGTCGACGTGAAGCGGCTTGCGTATCGCGGGGGCAGCATTCAGCGCATCGACGTGGCGACGGGTGAATACACCGACATCCTGACCGAGTGCGAGGGTCACGGACTGCGTGCCCCCGATGACTTGGTGTTCGACTCCTCGGGTGGGTTCTGGTTCACCGACATTGGTGTGACCGACCACGATACGCGCAAGGCCGACGAGACGGGGATCTATTACGTCCCTGCCGACATGTCGAGTGTGAAGCGGGTGATTCGTTCGGCCGTGCCGACGAACGGCGTCGGGATTTCCCCCGATGGGTCGGGGCTGTACTGGACCGAGTACCTCACGGGCCGCTTGTTCATGCGCCGCATCACCGCACCGGGCGTGCTGGCGGAGCCCGAGGTGCCATTCGGTGACTGCATCTTCACGCATCCGTTGCCGGTGACGTGGTTCGATTCGCTCACCGTCGGCGCGAACGGCGAAATCGCAGTGGCCGTGCACAACGGCACGCCCCAGGGCCGCAGTGGAGTGATCACGTTCAGCCCCGACGGCGACGAGGTCCACTACATGGGCTTCGACGACGACTGGACGACGCACGTCTTGTTTTCATTCGATGGTGACCCCACGGCCTACGTGACGCTGTCGGGGACCGGCCGTCTTGTGTCGGTGCCGTGGCACTACCACCAGATGCGTCCGCTGTACGGCCCGCGTTGTGACTGTTCGTGGGCGTTCTCGACGAACTCGATGCCGATCTGCGCGCGATTCTGCCTGCGGAATGGTTCGGGGTCGTGGAGCATCGTGAATGGGAGTCTCTGCGTGCGTTGCAGGCGGGTGTGGGATCACAGAACGTCGTCCGCGAATTGGGTCGGCGCGGTTGGATTGCGCCGCACTGGCCGGTCGAACACGGCGGGCGCGGTTTGTCCGATGGGGAAGCGGCCGTGGCGATCGCGCGACTGGATGATTTGGTGGTGCCGCGCATTCCACGGGGGACAGGTTTCGTTCTTGCGGCACCCGCAATTCGCCAGTTCGCATCCGATGAGACGAAGTGCCGCTTCCTGCCGAAGATCGTGACGGGTGAAGAGATGTGGGCGCAGTTGTTCAGCGAACCCGGCGCGGGAAGCGACCTCGCATCGCTGGCGTGTCGCGCGGTGCGCGATGGTGGCGAATGGGTGGTGTCCGGTCAGAAGGTGTGGACGACGTTGGGCCATGAAGCCGACATCGGAATGCTTCTCGCGCGCACCGACCCCGATGCGCCGAAGAATAAGGGCATCACGTATTTCGCGGTCGACTTGCGTGCGTCGGGTGCGGAGTTGCGGCCGCTCATTCAGATGACGGGCGAGCACGAGTTCAACGAGGTCTTTCTGTCCGACGTCCGGATACCTGATCTCTGGCGGATCAGCCCGGTCAACGAAGGGTGGGCGGCATCTAACGCGTCGCTGGCGGCGGAACGCATCACACTGTCGGGCCAGAAGGCTGGTGGTCCGCAGAAGCGCAGCATTCTCGGCGGCAAGACCATCGACGAGGTGTTGGCGCTCGCGCGCGAGCGTGGCCTCACTGCCTCGCAGCGCGAGCGTCTGATCAAAGCATGGATCGATGCCAAAGTGCTGGGGCTGACCGTCGGCCGAATGAAAGGCCCGGCAGGTTCGATCACGAAAGTGATGAAGGCGAAGTCGAATCAGGAACTGCAGTGTCTGGCCCTCGAGATTCTCGGCGTTGACGCGGCAGCGTGGGAAGGCGATGCCACGGTGGAGTACGCGAAGTACGTTCGGGAGTTCCTGCGCACGAGAGCGAACTCGATCGAGGGCGGAACCAGCGAGATTCAGCGCAACATCATCGGTGAGCGCGTGTTGGCCCTGCCCCGCGAACCCGACCCGTGGGTGGGTCAACCCTGGAAGGACGTACCCCGCAGTTAGTCCTCGGCGTCGTAACGCTCGATCTCTTCGAGGGCAACCGAGACGAAGTTCTTGACGAATTCGGGATCGGTCCCGCGGAGAGCGACGGTCTTCCCAGGCGAGTGGAAGAGCATTGCATCGAGTTCTTCGCGGGTATCGACGTAGACGATGTCATCGTCGATGATGTGGTCGGTGTTTGGCATTTCTATCGACTCGCTTTCTTTACGTCAGTGGCGTGCTGCGAGCCATGCAGCTTCAGCTTCGCCGAGGGGAGTCGACGGTGATGCGTTCACCATCGGCCACAGCTCTTCTGCGATGCGGCGGTAGTTGCCGTTTGCATGCAGTTCGCCGAGCAGCGCATAGAGGCCGAGGTTGATGCGTTGGATGAAGACGAATGCACGCGGAACCGACGCGTAGTTCGCGATGGGGCTTGTGCGGTCGAAGGTGTGGCGAACGATCGACGACGAATAGTCGGGTGTCCAGTGCATGACGTGCGACTGGCGCACCGGCGCGTAGAAGTGCGAGAAGTAGTCGCCGATCTGGTCAGTGGTGACCGGCGCGTCGGGCTCCAGTAGTCCGGCATCTTCGATGATCTTGCGGAATGCGGCATCGTCGTGGTTGATTACGGCGACAGAGATCATGTTCTTGAAGACGGTCATTTCGTCTTCGGTGAAGTGTTTGACGAGCCCATAGTCGAGAAATGTGATGCGGACGTTGTGCGGGTCGTCGAGGTGGAAGATGTAGTTGCCGGGGTGCGGGTCGCCATTGAAGGCGCGGAAGCGGTAGAGCGAGCGGAAGACGTAGCGGAAAATCGCCTCGGCAGCGCGGTCGCGAACCTCTTGTGGTTGTTGCAGTAGTTCCGCCCACGAGCTGCCGGTGACGAGGTCGGACGTGATCACCCGTGCCGAAGAGAGATGGGCGTGCACCCGTGGCACGTTGACGAACGGATGGTCGGTGTAGAAGTCGGCGAACTCTTGTTGGTTCTTCGCCTCGCACGTGTAGTCGAGTTCCTCTGCGAGGCGCTCCTTGATTTCGGCGACCATCTCGTCGGGCTCGAAGGCCTTGAACCCGAAGGCAAGGACAGCACCGAGCAGGTCGGCGTTCTTGAGGTCGGCGGCAATGGCGTCGGCGACACCCGGGTACTGCACCTTGACCGCCACGGCTTGCTGTTCGCCTGTTATGGGGTCGACGATGATCGCGCGATGTACCTGGCCGATCGAAGCCGACGCGATGGGTTCGTCGTCCCACTCGACAAATAGTTGCGATACGGTTGCACCGAATTCCTCTTCGATGACGCGACGCGCAAGATCGCCGCTCATCGGCGGGGCGTTGTTCTGTAGTTCTGCGAGCGCGAGACGCAGTGGTTCGGGAAGACCGTGGTCGAGGTAGCTGGCCATCTGACCGAGCTTCATGAGCGCACCCTTCATGTTGCCGAGGCGCTCGGCAATTTCGGCGGCGTTCTTCAGTTCACGGGAGTGGTCGAGGGCTTGCTTGCGTTCCGCCGACGCGAAAAGTTTGCGTGCGGCGGTCGTTGCGTAGTTGGTGCCGACCTTGGCGCCGAGTTTCGCGATTTCAACATTGCGGCCGAGGCGCCGGCGCGACGAGAGAGGCGAGTCCGTATTGCCCATCGGGATCAGATCCGTGCCCGTTCGACGGCTGATCGGCACGCGCGGACAAGTGTGGGCACGAACTGGTCGGCCGCTGCGTAGACGGCATCGTGGTCTGCTTCGACACGGAATGCCTCGGAGCGAGGAAGGGCCTCGAAGAGTCGAAGCTGTCGTTTCACGGGGACGACTCGGTCGCGCATCGTGATGACGACGCTCGACGGTGCCTCGACGGTGCGAATCCAATCGCGCGAGTTGAACGAGCCGAGTGCTCCACCGGCTTCGAGGATCGTGCGCCAATCGTGTTGCTGCAGTTGCGCGGCGGCCCAGGGTTCCCAGTTGCTGACCTTGCGCTGCAGGTAGACGCGTTCGGTGATGCGCTCGCGTGCGCTGGCCGGTGTGATGCGTGCGAGCGCACCCAAGCCGTGGAGGCCGAGGAAGGAGAGGCGTTCCTGGCGTGTGGATGCGAAGTAACCGGACGTGGCGGCGAGGACGAGGGCGCGCACGCGGGCTTCGTGTCGCTTCCACAGCAGTTGTGCGACGGCGCCGCCCATCGAATAGCCAACCGGAATGAAGGTCGTGATGCCGAGGTGGTCGGCGAGTGCTGCTGCGTCGTCGGCACACGCCGCGAGAGTGAACGGCTTGTTCGCGCGAATGCCACGTCCGTGGCCGCGTTGGTCGGGAGCGATGACACGGAAATGCTCGCCGAGTGCTTGGTAGCAGGTGAAGAAATTCAGGTCGGCAGTTGCGGTCCAGCCGTGAAGAAGTATCAGGGTCGGTGCGTTGGTAGGGCCGGGGAGTTCGCGAAAGAACATGGTTCCTCGCCCGGGCAGATGTACCTCGCGGCCGGGGGGAAGGAGAGGGGTTCGCGGTTCGGTGCTGGTCACAGGTCAGTCGTGGTGTTCGACAGCGAGAATGCGCACGCGCAACTTGCTGCCGTTGGGGGCCTCGTACTCAACCCATTCTTCAACACGACGTTCCAGCAACGCCGAACCGAGCGGAGCCTTCGGGCTCATGATTTCGGTTCCCTCGCGGCGCTCTTCGATGTGACCGATGAAATAGCGCTCGGCCGTGTCGTCGTCATCGCCTTCGTAGACGATCGTGACGGTGCAGCCGATCGACACCTGACCCTCGACACCGGCGGCGACGATCTCATGGTCTTCGAGGATGGCTTCGAGTGTGCGGATGCGGGCCTCCATGTGGCCTTGCTCGTCTTTGGCAGCGTGGTAGTCACCGTTTTCCGACAGGTCACCCATTTCGCGGGCACGCTCGATCTTTTCCGCAACTTGGATACGGCCGCGCGTCGTGAGGTCGTCGAATTCCGCCTTCAGACGGTCGTAGGCGACCTGTGTGAGTTGATGGCGTGCCATGCAGAAAAAGGCTACCGACGGGCCCGCCGTTAGCCTGCTTGCCCATGGCACATCGCATTGCAGTTATCGGTGGCGACGGAATCGGCCCCGAAGTCACGACCGAAGCCCTCAAGGTCATCCGGGCGGCCGGGGTCGACGTTTCGACCACCGACTTTGACCTCGGCGGGGCCCGCTACCTGCGCGACGGCGAGATTCTGTCCGATTCAACCCTCGATCAATTGCGCGATTTCGACGCGATTCTGCTCGGCGCCGTCGGTACCCCCGATGTGCCGCCCGGAGTCATCGAGCGCGGGCTTTTGTTGAAAATGCGATTCGAACTCGACCTCTATGTCAATCAGCGTCCATTCGTCGGCACGGCACCGGGGCATACAAAGCCACACGACTTCATCGTCATTCGTGAAAACACCGAGGGTCCGTACGTGGGCGAGGGTGGAGTTCTTCGCAAGGGGACACCGAACGAGGTCGCCACGCAGGGCAGCGTGAACACGCGCATGGGTGTCGAGCGTTGCGTCCGTTATGCCTTCGAACTCGCTGCGAAGCGCGAGCGCAAGCACGTCACGTTGGTGCACAAGACGAACGTTCTTACGTTCGCCGGTGACCTGTGGCAGCGCACGTTCGACATCGTCGCGAAGGAGTTCCCGAACGTCGGAACCGCCTACAACCACGTCGATGCGGCGTGCATCTACTTCGTGCAGGACCCGCATCGCTACGACGTCATCGTCACCGACAACCTCTTCGGCGACATCCTCACCGACCTCGGTGGTGCCGTCAGCGGCGGCATCGGTTTGGCTTCGTCGGCGAACCTGAACCCCGCCCGTACCGGGCCGTCGATGTTCGAACCCGTGCACGGTTCGGCACCCGACATCGTTGGCACGGGCAAGGCAAACCCCACCGCGGCAATTCTCTCGGCCGCGCTGATGCTCGATTTCCTCGGCGAAAACGCCGCCGCGGGGCGTGTTCGCGCCGCCTGCGCCGAGCCGGCAACGGGTTCGACCGTCGAAATCGCAAACGCAATCGTCGCCCGTCTGGGTGCGAAGTAATCTGCGGAAGTCCTCGAAAGGAAACCCGAATGCCCACCCTCGTTCCGACGCCGAAAATCTGGATGAACGGCAAGCTCGTCAATTGGGACGACGCCAAGGTTCACGTCCTCACCCACACGCTGCACTACGGCACGGGTGTATTCGAAGGCATTCGTGCATACGAAACCGCTGAGGGGCCGGCTGTCTTCCGCCTGACCGAGCACATCGAGCGCCTGTTCCGCAGCGCGCACATTCTCGGGATGGAGATTCCGTACACCGTTCAACAGATCATCGACGCCACGAAGGAAACAGTTGCGTCGACCGGTCTGCAGGGTTGCTACATCCGCCCGATTGCGTATTACGGCTACGGCGAAATGGGACTCAACACGCTTCCGTGCAGTGTTGACGTTGCGATTGCATGCTGGCCGTGGGGCGCGTACCTGGGTGACGATGCAATGACCAAGGGCGTTCGCATGAAGATTTCCTCGTGGAAGCGCCTCGATCACAACATGTTGCCGCCTGCCGCAAAGACGGTTGCAAACTACGCGAATTCGTCACTGGCGAAAGTCGAGGCGCTGAAGGCCGGCTACGACGAGGCGATTCTTCTCAACAATGAAGGACTCGTCAGCGAATGCACGGGCGAGAACCTCTTCGTCGTGCGCAACGGGACGATTATCACTCCGCCACTGTCGGCCGGAGCGCTCGAAGGCATCACACAGGCAAGCGTCATCTCGATCCTCGAGGACCTCGGCTACAAGGTCGACAAGGGCAACATCGCCCGGTCCGATCTCTACATCGCCGAAGAGATTTTCTGTGTTGGTACGGCCGCCGAGGTGAGCGCAATCAACTCGGTCGATGACCGCAAGGTGCCCTGTCCCGGACCCATCGCCAAGCAGGTGGCCGAGACCTACGGCAAGGCAGTGCGCGGCCAGATCGCCAAGTACAAGCACTGGTGTGAACTGGCCAAGTAGGCCGGGTCCGCCCGTTTGTGCGCACTATGTGACAATCCCCAGATTTATCCACAGACGGCGTCAATACCCCTGACATCCCTGCGTTTGCAGGAAAATCAAGGCGCCCATTGACGAAACGCGTGATTTGAGGGCAGACTACGCAGTGTGATGTCCACAGCCCGTCCCGTTTCGACCCGTGGGTCGCTCTGTGCTGCTGCTGCCATCATCATTATTCCGTAGCGCACGGACCACCCCGTGCGCAGCCAGCCGCCCACCGGGCGGCTTTTGTTTTTCCTGAAACAACCCAGAAAGAGACGAAGAGATGAGCACCACGAGCAACCAAGCGGCTGACAATTTCGTTGAAGTCTTCGACACGACCCTGCGCGACGGCATGCAGGTGGAAGGTGTGTCGGCGACGGTCGAGGACAAGCTGCGTATTGCCGAGCAGCTTGACTTCCTCGGGGTGCACTTCATCGAGGGTGGCTGGCCCGGTGCGAATCCCAAGGACATCGAGTTCTTCACGCGTGCCCGCAAAGAGCTGAAGCTCAACAACTCGACGCTTGTTGCGTTCGGTTCGACCCGCCGGCCGAAGGGCAAGGTCGACGACGACGTCACGTTGCGCAATCTGATCGAGGCCGAGACCTCGGCGGTGTGCATTGTTGCGAAGTGCTGGGACTACCACGTCGAGCACGCGTTGCAGACGACGCTCGAAGAGGGTGTTGCAATGGTCGCCGACTCCGTCGAGTTCCTGAAGGGCAACGGACGTCGTGTGCTCGTCGACATGGAGCACTTCTTCGATGGTTACAAGCGCAATCCCGAATTCTCGCTGCGGGTGCTCGAAGCGGCCGTCATGAAAGGTGCGACCCACCTCGTTCTTTGTGACACGAACGGCGGGTCGTTGCCGCACGAAGTTGGCGACATCGTGGCCGCCGTGCGAAAGCACATCGGTGGTGACGCGACTCTCGGCATCCATTGTCACGACGACACCGGTTGTGCGGTTGCGAACTCGATTGCCGCTGTTGCGTCCGGTGTGCGCCACGTCCAGGGAACGCTGAACGGTCTCGGTGAGCGCACGGGCAATGCGAACCTCACGACGATCATTCCGAACCTGCAATTGAAGATGGGCTACCGCTGCCTGCCCGATGAGAACATGCCGCGCCTGACAACAGTCAGCCATCACGTCGCAGAGGTGCTCAACCGCCCGATGAACCCGCAGGCGCCCTACGTCGGGTCGTCGGCGTTCGCTCACAAGGCCGGTCTTCACGTCTCGGCGATCGCACGCGCAAAAGATGCCTATGAGCACGTCGACCCTGAACTTGTCGGTAACGGCACGCGGTTCGTCGTGTCCGAAATGGCTGGACGCGCGACGATTCAGATGAAGGCCGACGAGATCGGTCTCGCGATGGACGGTCCGGCAGTGAACCAGGTCATCGACGACCTGAAGCGCCTCGAGCACGAGGGTTACCACTTCGAAGCAGCAGACGCATCGCTTGAATTGTTGATGCGCCGTGCCGCCGGCTGGGAGTCACCGTTCTTCAACGTCGAGTCGATGCGTGTCATCACCGACGAGGCAGCCGACGGCACCTTCACGACCGAGGCCACCGTCAAGGTATGGGTGAACGAAGAGCGCTTCGTGCACACGGCCGAAGGCAATGGTCCGGTCAACGCAATCGACTCTGCACTGCGCGCGGCGCTCGTGCCACGATTCCCGCAGCTCGCGAAGATCCACCTCACCGACTACAAGGTGCGCATCCTCGACGGCGCAACGGCCACGGGCGCGGTGACGCGTGTCCTCATCGATGCAACGAACGGGGAGCGTTCGTGGACGACGATCGGCGTGTCGCCGAACATCATCCAGGCATCGTGGCAGGCGCTCGAAGAGTCGCTCGTGTACGGCTTGCTCCACGCCTGACGGCTACTCTCAACCGCATGGCCGCACCGCGCTACGCACCCGAGTTCACAGCGGGACAGACTCCTGCCTACGAGTCGCCCCAGTACGTTCCCGGGTCGTGGAAGCCCGGTCGCAAGGGTGAAATCGACGGGCGCCAGCCCGCTGGTCAGCGTTTGGGTTACCAGGGGCCCGACCAGGGCTTCGTGCTGAAGATTGCCGCCACTTTGCGTGGTGAGATTCGCGTGCAGGCCGGTGAAAGCGTCGACGATGCCATTCGCGGCAGCATCAACATCGCGCTGCGGCGTGCATCGTTGTACGGCCGTGCGCCGGTTGTTCACGACCTGCGTCTCGCGCTCACCATCTGGGGTTGGCTCGACCCAAATCCGCCGGCAGATTTGCTGGCGGCGCGCAAGGCGTTGTTCGCCGGAGTGTCACATGTGACCGCGCATTACGGCGAAGGTCGCCACATCGCCGACCTCGTTCCCGAGGTGACGCTACGGATGACACCCGAGTCGGCGCGCAACGCGATGCCCGGCTCGTGGCGCGCCCTCACCGGTTCCTGAGGGTTCTCGGTGTGAATTGACTCGGTTTTCGCGACAACTCGCACCGGAAAAACGCTGCTTCAGCGTTCCTGGAGGACGATGCCCGACATGATGAGCACACCGCCGACAAAGTCCCACCCGGTGGGTGTTTGATCGAAGACGAAGTAGCCAAAGATGCTCGACACGATTGGCAGCATTGCGAGCAGCACCGAATATTGGCGGACCGTCACCTTCCGCAGGATTCTCTGGTCGATGCCGTAACTGGTGACGCTTGACAGCGTGCCGACAAGCAGGCCGAGTGGAACCAGCCACAGG
>JBJTYJ010000023.1:0-6464 GCA_046082705.1 Actinomycetota bacterium
TTCACCGCCGCCGATGTCACCGAATCGTCGCGCAACGACGGCAATGCGTCGATCGGCCGTCCATTCGGTTTCAACCGCACCGCGATTCTTGCCGGCGATGGAACCGTGTCAACCGCACCGAGACTCGGCGACGAGGGGGAATTGTTGCTCGGCGGTCCGCAGGTGTTCGCGGGTTACTCGACCGATGCCCCGTCACCCTTCGTCGAACACGACGGTGTGAACTGGTACCGCAGCGGTGACCTCGTGCGCATCGATGCCGAGGGCGTGTACTTCCGTGGTCGTGTCGACTCGCAGGTGAAGTTTCGCGGGTATCGCATCGAACTCGGCGAAATCGAATCCGTCGCGCGGCGCACGTTCGGACTGAAGACCGTCGCGGTCGTCGTGACGGGCGAGGGCGCCGGGGCACGACTCGTGATGTTTCATCTCGCCAGCGAGACGACCGATGCGCTCGACCTGCAGGGACTTGCAACCGACCTTCCGAACTACATGATCCCCTCCGAGGCGGTCGCACTCGATGCGATGCCGACGAACCAGAACGGCAAGATCGACCGCCGCGCACTTGCCGAGCGGTCACGAGGGGAGTCGGGGCAGTGACTCCGCTCGCCCACGTCGTCACGATTCTCGTCACGCTGCCGTTGGCACATTTCCTGCCGCGACGTTCGCGGCTCATCTTCCTCACCCTTGTCGGCGCAGTCTTCATGTTGATGCTTGCCCCGGCGGGTTTCTGGGTCGTGTGCGCCACCGTCATCGAGGCACTCGTACTCGAACGACTGCTGCGCAACCTTCCGAAGAAGTCGGCCCTCCGCCAATACCTGCCGTACGTCTTGTTGCTCAACGTCTTTTCCACCGACCTCGCAAACGGTGCCTTCTCGCGGCAGCACTTCGTCACCGCAGGCGTTGCGTTTTCCGTCGTGCGCGTGTTCATGACAACCAAGCAACTGCTCGGTGCGAAATCGACGACCAGGTCGCAACGACTCGTCTCGCTCGCCGTGGGTGGATGGTTCCTGCCCGCCATCGTCATCGGTCCCGTGTTCTCGGGCACCACACTCTGGGAGCAGACGGAACGGGGAAGTGGGGAACCCGATCTCGGCGCCACCGAGTTGCTCTATCGCAGGTTCTTCGGCGGATGGTTGCTTGCCGTGCTCGTCTCGGACTGGTTGATACAAGAGTGCGGCGGCTCCGGCCTCGGGCGTTGGACCGCACCGTTCGTTCTGCTCGCACTCTTCGGTCACTTGTTCGCGGCGTTCTGGGGACAGTCGCTGATCGCCGAGTCGGGGGCTGCCCTCGCCGGCTTCCGCATTCCCGCAAACTTCAATCAGCCGTGGCGCGCGGTCGACATTCGTGACTTCTGGAACCGCTGGCACATGTCGATGGCCCGGTTCGTGATGCAGTACTTCTTCCTGCCCCTCAACCTGCGTGGTGTGAACGCCCGGATTGCGACGACGCTCGCATTCGTCTTCATGGGGTTGTGGCACGAGGTGCGGCCCGGTTACGTCATCTGGGGCGTCGCACACGGTTTGTTGATGGCCTTTGCCCCGAAGGCTGCCGACCTTTCTTCGCGCACTGCCCGGGTCGCCAACCGCATCGCAACACTGTCGACCGTCATCCTTCTCTCTTACGTGGCGAACTATGCGTTCTGAAAGATTCCTCGTCCGACGTTTGGTGGTGCCCATCATCACGCTTGGGCTCATCGTCGTGCCGTCGTACAGCTGGCTGCGCGCGGGACACGTTCCCGGCAAGTACGTGAATCGTTGCCAGGCGCAGGTGTTCGAAGACGGTGCGCCTGCTGCCGAACTGCTGTTGATCGGTGCCAGTCGCACCGGGTTCGGTATCGACGACGACCTCGTCGACCTGCGTCTGTCGGCGACCGAACCACACCGCACGGAGAAGATCGTGCTGCTCGGCAATGCCGAATCCGATGCCAACATGGCATTGCGCACGTATCTTCGCGAACGAGGCGCCCCTCGCAACCTCGGCATCGAGATTCTCATCACACGCACCACGGGTGACTCTGCGCCGGCGCGGTTCGGTGCCGACCTGACGAACCGTTCGTACGCACTCTTCGGCGCCGACGCGTATTCGGGTTACCTTGGCGCGTTGGTCGACCGTGATGTCATCGGTTTGGCGGATGTCTACGCGCGTTCGCATCTCCCCTCGCCCGCGAAGTTCTTCTTCGAGCATCTACAGATCGGCTTCGACAACGCGTACCGCAACATCGATCAGGCAGTCGATCCTCTCGGGCATTGCACGAGAACCGTCCTGCCCGTCTGGGGACCGGTCGCCGCGGCGCCCTACACCGATGCCACACCCCAACCCACGCAGCGGAAACTCGAACGCCTGGCGCGCGAGTCCGAGCGTTACGTGCCCATCAACGTCGACAGCCGACGCGCATCGGGTGAGATCGCGGCGATGCGCGACATGGTGAAAATCGCCCGCAGTGCCGGCGTTCGCAACGTCTTTTTCTATTACTTCCCGTCGTTCGGCGAACCGGCCAACGTCATCGACCTGCAACGGGTGTCGCAGCTCGTGCCCGGCGCGGGCATGTTCGATGCCCGACCCGTCGTCAGCGATCCGAACAAGCCGGGTCTTGACCTGCAGTTCCAGGACCGCGCACACCTCACGAAGTACGGCGCCTACGAAGTGACCGACGCATTCGTCGACTTCCTCGAGGGTCTCAAGAAGTGAAGAAATTCTTCGCCACCCATCCGCGCACCCGCGCGGTTCTTGCGTGGATCGGCCTCGTCGTGGCTGCCATCGTGCTGTTCCGCTGGGTCGAACCGGCGGCGTTCGAATCTCCGTACAACAACTTCTGAACCGCCCACGTTCGAACATAGGCTGTTCCACCATGGGCAACCCGTGGTTCGAAACCGTCGCCATCGCACAACGCAGAGCGCAACGTCGTCTGCCCAAGTCGGTGTACGGCGCCATCGTCGGCGGATCGGAAAAGGGCCTGACCTTCAGCGACAACCTGAACGCATTCGACGAGCTTGGCTTCGCGCCGCACATCGCGGGTCTGCACGCGGGTCGCGACCAGTCGATCAGCGTGATGGGTCAGCAAGTGTCAATGCCCGTCATCATCTCGCCGACCGGTGTGCAGGCGGTGCACCCCGACGGAGAAGTTGCGGTTGCGCGCGCGGCGGCGAACCGCGGCATCGCGATGGGCCTCAGTTCGTTTGCCAGCAAGTCAATCGAAGAAGTGACCACGGTGAACAACCAGGTGCTTTTCCAGATGTACTGGTCGGGGGGTCGCGACACGATGGTGCAGCGCCTCGAACGCGCGAAGGCTGCAGGTGCGAAGGGCATCATTCTCACCCTCGACTGGACGTTTTCGAACGGCCGCGATTGGGGCAGCCCGTGGATTCCCGAAAAGATTGGGCTGAAAGAGCTCGTCAAGCTTGCACCGCAAGGTTTGTCGCGGCCGCGGTGGCTGTGGATGTATGCCAAGACGTTCGGCTTGCCCGATCTCTCGACGCCCAACATGGCGGCCCCGGGTGAGAAACCGCCGACGTTCTTCGGTGCGTATTTCGAATGGATGCAAAGTCCACCACCCAGTTGGGAAGACATCGCGTGGCTGCGCTCACAGTGGGACGGCCCGTTCATGGTGAAGGGCGTGTGTCGGGTCGACGACGCAAAGCGCGTGGTCGACGCCGGCGCATCGGCCCTGTCGGTCTCGAACCATGGTGGCAACAACCTCGACGGCACGCCGGCACCCGTCCGCGTGTTGCCGTCGATCGCCGATGCAGTAGGTCACCAAATTGAGGTCGTCCTCGACGGTGGCGTGCGCCGCGGAAGCGACGTGGTGAAGTGTCTCGCACTCGGCGCAAAGGCCGTGATGATCGGTCGCGCGTACCTGTGGGGTTTGTCGGCAAACGGCCAGGCCGGCGTCGAGAACGTGCTCGACATCCTGCGGGGAGGCATCGACTCGGCTCTGCTCGGTCTGGGCAAGTCGCACGTCAATGAACTGAACCGTGGCGACGTCGTGATTCCCGACGGCTTCACGCGCACGCTTGGTGTGTAAATTACGACAGCATTTGACGGTCGAGAATCGAGTACACGCGCTTTGTGAAGTACCAGCGCCCGTTCTTCTTCACGTACTCGTCTTCATAACGGCCCGTAACGTTCATCTTGCCGCCGGCTTCAAGGTGCAGGAACTCCTGTTGGTACCAGGTGCCCTTGGCCGTGTCGCCGGTGATGATGATCGGACCGGCCGAAGCGAAGAACCCGACGAACGAAAATGCCGACATCGACTCTTGCCACATGGGGAAGAAGTTGGCCTTGCCCTGTACTTCTCGGCCCGGCAGCGACCATGTCGCGTCGTCGGTCCAGTTCGACTGCCATGCCTCGCCGTCGAAACGCATGACGGCGTCGTTGTACGACTCGACGAGTTCACGGATGGCAAGACGGTCTTCGATGGGGCCCTGACTGATCATCTTCGGGATGGTAGTAGGTTGCCGACATGATCCGAGTCAGCGTCCTATACCCCAAAACCGAAGGTGCCAAGTTCGACCACGACTACTACCGCACAACGCACGTGCCGATGGCGGTCAACGGCTGGAAGCCCGCCCGTACCGAGATCGACAAGGGTGTCGACGGCCCCTTCGAGGCAGCCGTGCACTTCTTTTTCGAGTCGGCCGAGCGTTTCCAGCAGTGCATGGGTATGCCCGTCACCGGCGAACTGATGGCCGACTTGCCGAACTACACCAACATCGAAGCTCAGATACAGGTTTCCGAAGTCGTCGAGTCGTAGGCGACAAACGCCTCAGTGCGAATGCGCGCCGCAGATATCGACGCGTTCATCGGTCGGCACTGCGGCCTGACCCTCGGCCAAGCCCTCAACGGCGGCAAACGGACCGCAGGGATGGGGCACCACCCACACGTGCACCATCGGTATGCGTACGTTTGCCCGCCGTGAGCCCGCGGGACACTTGCCGCCCTCGTCGGTGATGCCGCTGATGAACGGACGCATGTCGTCGCCCAACTTCCAACACAAGTTGTCGTGGATGTGCCACTGCATGAGCGGTCCCGCATAGCCGGTGAGTTCGGCATCGTCGATGCCCGTGCCAACGTTCGCCATGTACATCGCCGACACAAGAATGCGCGTGTCGCCGTACACCTTGTAGACGATCGACTCGGGGGCCGTCGTGTCGAGGAACTTTCCGTCGATCAGCTTCATGGGGTTCACGAAGTGTTCGTAGCCCGTGCGTTCGTCGCCGATCGAGATCCAACCCTCGTCCTGTGCAACGCGATAGTCGCTCCAACGCATGAGGTCGCCTTGCGTGTCGAGAACAAGTTGGCGTGCCCGGTCTTCCTGTTCGGCGCTGACACCGGCCACCCCGTCGATGTCGATGCCGATCCCGGGAAAGTACGGCCGAGGCCACTCGGTTGTCGACGACCCGTGGTCGTGTCCAGATGCCGTCACCATGGCTGGCACGGCGAGAATCACGGCCAGTCCCGTTGCCGACAACCGCTCGAGATTCAGTTGCACTGACACTCGCGGCGCAACGGCGAACAACACTGCAAGTGCGGCGAGGATTGCGCACAAAAGGTCCGTCGCCTGCACGGTCTCTGACGTGTCCAAACCATCGATGAAGCCGATGCCTACGGTCTTCGCAACGACCCAGCCGACCACCGATGCCGCGTTCACCGCTGCAACGAGGCCGCGTACGCGCCTGCCATCAGCGAACAACGACGCAAGTCCTGCGACCACCTGCACGAGTGCGAGCACGGCAAATGCGCGCGCGGCCGTCGGGTGCTCGGCATGCAGGCCGGCTGCGACACCGTGAATCAGGCCCGACGCGATCGAAAAGATTCCCGCAACCTTTGCCCCTGTCGGTGCCGGTGCCGGTGCAGTGTCACTCATGGCTCAGAGTCTACGATCCGCCGGAACAAGCCGGTCTTCAGCGGCAAAGAATCGCGCGCATCACACGCAGCAGTTCGCCACCGGCATCGTTGTGCGAACCAAATGACCGCCAGCCAACGTGGCGGTCGGGTCGTACCAAGACGCATCCCGCATCGCTGATCTCGCGCACACGATGCCAGTCGCCATACGGATCACGAATGTCATCACCACCGGTGCAGTGCACCGCGATGGGAACACCGAGATCACGCGAAACCGCACCAGCAGTAGCGGCCCATGCGGCACCGTCGCGGCCGGTGAACAGCGAAAACGAGAGCCCATCGACAAGATCGATGGTCGAGAGGGGAGTGCCCGCATGTTCAAGCCTCGCGTGTGCGACGCGTGCGCCGGGCCGTGTGGTGGGGTGGTGAAATAGAACCGGGTCGCGGGGGTTCTTGCTGTAGGTACTGCCGTCGTGGACCAACGCACCAACGTCGTAGCAGTACCCCAACTCCATCCCGTGCGCGTTGAACTGGTAGCTCGCAATGCGAAGACTCTCGGCGTACCGATCTCCCACGGAGTCATCGGGCCCAAATCGTGCAGCCTCCTTCGCGCTCTGCAACGCACG
>JBJTYJ010000024.1:0-11148 GCA_046082705.1 Actinomycetota bacterium
CGTCGCCACCGTGAAGTCGGGTGCCGTGACGTTCGAGAACGGTGAACACACGGGCGTGCTGCCCGGTCGTTTCGTTGCCGGCACGCGTGGTGCCCCTTCTCCGATTCCCGTATGACCGGAACGCTCGTTCTTCTTCGCCACGGCCAAAGTACGTGGAACGAACTCAATCTCTTCACCGGCTGGCACGACGTCGAACTCACCGCACAGGGTGAACACGAGGCGGTTGCCGCCGGCGCGCTGATGCGCGCCGAGGGACTGCGCTTCGACTTCGGCCACACCAGCGTGCTCACGCGCGCGGTCGTGACCTGCCACCTTGCCCTGCGCGAAATGGGCCAGGTATGGCTGCCCCTGCAGCGTCACTGGCGGCTGAACGAACGGCACTACGGCGCCTTGCAGGGCCTCGACAAAAAGGAAACGACCGCCAAACACGGCGCGGAACAGACCAATCTGTGGCGCCGCAGCTTCGACGTTCCGCCGCCGGCCGTCGAGGCATCGAGTCCGGAACACCCCGCCAACGACCCGCGCTACCGCTTCATCAACCGCGGCGAACTGCCGGCGACCGAATGCCTGAAGGACGTCGTGGCGCGTGTCCTGCCCTATTGGAACGCCGAAGTCGTGCCACAACTGCAGGCCGACATGAACGTGCTCGTCACCGCGCACGGCAACAGCCTGCGGGCACTCGTCATGTACCTCGAGGGCATCAGCGAAGCAGACATCGCGGAACTGAACATTCCGACGGGCGTGCCACGCCGCTACACCTTCGACGCGTCGATGAAGGTGACCGACGTCGCTTATCTCGGGGATCAGACCGCCATCGCCGCCGCCGCTGCGGCGGTTGCAAACCAGTCGAAGTGAATTTCTCTTCGCGACGGTGACGCGCCACTCGTCATGCGTGACGCTTGGCGCATTTGCACAAACTCATTTCGAAATCGGTTTATAATCACGCCATGGCATCCAAAAAGACCCCTCTTCAGCACCTCGCCAACGTTCCTCTCTTTTCTTCGTGCAACTCCCGTGACCTCGGCAAGATCGCCAAGGCATCCGAGCACCTCACGTTGAAGGCGGGCACGACGATGATCACCCAAGGCACCACCGGCAAGCAGGCCTTCGTCATCCTTTCGGGCACCGCAACCGTGAAGCGCAACGGCAAGAAGATCGCAACCGCCCAGGCCGGCGCCATGGTTGGCGAACTGTCGCTTCTCGACCAGGGCTCGCGCACGGCGACCGTCGTGTGCGACTCCGACTGCGACGTTCTGGTTCTCGAGCAGCGCAAGCTGCTTGCGGTCATCGATGAGGTTCCCGCGGTCGGCCACAAGCTGCTCGCAGCCCTCGCCACCCGCATTCGAGACCTCGATCGCGCGCACTACGGCTGATCCGGCTCGTCCCCACTGTGGGACAAGCCAACGACAAGGCAAGTAGGGTTGCGATCGCTATGAGCAGCCCGAGTGCCACCGTACCGACTGATGGCGCCCCGCGTCGTTTCAAGCCCCACCAGTTGTCGATCGCCATCGGCGTCGGTGTCGGGTCCTTCACCGTGGTGTCGGGCATCCTGCCCCAGATCACCCATTGGCACGGCGACTCCGCCGTGTCGCGCAAGGTGTTCGACGGAATCCCGGGTCCACTGCAGGCCGCTTTCTACACCGTCATCCCCATGCTCATCGTTTGGGGTTCGCTGCGTTTTGCCGACCGCATGCGCAACTGGGAACGCGGCGCACCCAACCGTCGCCGCACCACACCGAAGAACGTGAAGCGTCGCCTCGCCGACTACCGCGCGGGTGTCTACATGCGCACGCTCTTGCGCGACTCGGCCGCGGGTCTCATGCACTCGATGATCTACTTCGGGTTCCTCGTGTTGCTCGGTGTCACCACGGTTCTCGAAATCGACCACCAGATGCCCGAGAGCCTGAAGTTCCTGCACGGCCGCGTGTACCAGGCCTACGCAATGATCGGCGACCTTGCCGGTGTCGTGTTCACCGCAGGTGTCGTGTGGGCCATCCTCCGCCGCTACGTGCAGCGCCCGTACCGCATTCGCATCAAGACCAGGCCCGAACACGCCGCAATCCTCGGTGTGTTGCTGGGCATCGGCGTCACGGGTTTCGGAGCGGAGGCGTTCCGTATCGCCCAGTCATCGGCCGCCGGCGAGAACATGGACTTCGAAAAGTGGAGCTTCGTTGGCTACCCGCTTGCGCAGATTTTCGACGGCGCATCGGTTGGCACGCTCGAGAACTGGCACCAGATCTGGTGGGTCGGCCACGTCCTGACCTTCATTGCGTTCTTGTTGTTGTTGCCGATCACGATGCTGCGCCACATCTTCACGTCGCCGCTCAACATGTACCTGAAGGACCGTGATCGTCCGAAGGGCGCCATGAAGGCGATGCCGAACCTCACCGAGACCTCGCTCGAATCGTTCGGTGCGGCCGTCGTCGAAGACTTCACGTGGAAGCAGCTGCTCGACACCGATGCCTGCACCATGTGCGGCCGCTGCACCAGCGTGTGCCCCGCCCACGCCACCGGCAAGCCCCTCGACCCGCGCGAAATCGTGTTGAAGACAGGCGAAGTCATGGCGGCCACCGCCGCGCATGCCGAGGGCGGTCGCGTGTCGCCACCCATCGGCACCGACGCAGAAATCACCATCGGAGCCAACTCGCTCTTCGAGCGCATCACCGCCGAGGAAGTGTGGGCCTGCACGTCGTGCAAGGCGTGCGACGAAATCTGCCCGGTGAACATCGAGATCCTCGACAAGATCCTCGACATGCGCCGCTACCTCTCGCTGATGGAGTCGAACTTCCCGGCCGAACTGGGCAACGCCTACCGCGCGATGGAAAATCAGGGCAACCCGTGGGGCATGAACCAAGGCGACCGCGCCGACTGGGCCAAGGACCTCGAAGTCGAGGTCGTCGACCCGGGTTCACCGTTGCAGACCGAATACCTCTACTGGGTCGGTTGCGCGGGCAGCTTCGACGACAAGAACAAGAAGGTCACGCAGTCGATGGCGAAGCTGTTGAAGCGCGCCGGCATCGATGTCGCAGTTCTCGGACCCAGCGAAATGTGCACGGGCGACTCGGCTCGCCGCAGCGGCAATGAGTATCTGTTCCAGATGCTCGCCATGCCGAACGTCGAAATGTTGAACGGCATGGGCGTGAAGAAAATCATCACGCAGTGCCCGCACTGCTTCAACACTCTGAAGAACGAGTACCCGCAGCTGGGCGGCAACTACGAAGTCGTCCACCACAGCGAACTGCTCGAGCAGCTCATCGCAAGCGGACAACTCGACATGAGCGGTGCAACGCTCGACGACCGCATCACGTACCACGATTCGTGCTACCTCGGCCGCCACAACGACGTCTACATGGCGCCGCGCAAGGTTGTCGGCAGTATCAAGGGCGTGCAGATCGTCGAGATGCCGCGCAATGGCACCAAGGGCATGTGCTGTGGCGCCGGTGGCGCACGCATGTGGATGGAAGAGTCGATCGGCACCAAGGTGAACGACGAGCGCGCTCGCGAGGCCCTCAGCACGGGTGCAACCCGCGTCGCCACCGCCTGTCCGTTCTGCTACATCATGCTCGACGACGGTGTGAAGGCCGCCGGAGCCGAAGAAGACAGGTCAAAGTTGCCGACATTGCGATTCACGTTCTCGACGCTCTCGAGAACGGCGAACGCAACGCCGCAGCCGATGCACCGCTGGCTGCGCCCGTCGCAGGCGAATAGCAGGACTCAGTCGATCAGTTTCGCGACCAGCCTTTTTTGAACCTTTCCCAGGGCGTTCCTCGGGAGTTCATCGACGAAGACGACTCGACGCGGGCGCTTGTGTGCCGACAGAGTCGAAGCAACGTGGTTGATGATCGTGCTGTCCGTGACGGGTTTGTCGGTGACAACAAAGGCCGCGATTGATTCACCCAGGTCATCATCGGGTACACCAATCACGGCAACTTCAACCACACCATCCACTTCCATGACGGCTGCCTCAACTTCACCGGCACCGACCTTGTAGCCACCGCACTTGATGATGTCGACCGACGTTCTTCCAACGATGCGGTACATGCCCGATTCATCGACCACTGCGGAGTCGCCCGTGATGAACCAGCCATCGGGCGTCATGGATTCCGCAGTCGCATCGGGACGGCCGAGATAACCATCGCCGAGCGTCGCGCCGGAGATTTCGAGCGTTCCGATCGTCGACCCGTCGGGAACGATGATCGATCCGTCGTCGTTGCGGATCCGGGCTTCGACGCCACGAATGGGAAGACCCACCCAACCGGGGCGGCGCTTACCGTCGAAGCGGGTTGAGATGGTGATGAGGGTTTCGGTCATGCCGTAGCGCTCGAGGGGAACCACACCGGTGAGGTCTCTCAGTTGTTCGAACACTGCAACAGGCAACGGCGCACTGCCCGACACGATCGCTCGCGCCGATTTCAACTGTCGCGCACTCGCCGGGTCGCCGACGACGCGACCCCACACCGTCGGCACTCCGAAAAACAGTGAACCGCCCCGCGATACGGCAGCTGCATACGACTCAGGAGTCGGCCGCCCGGTGTGAGTGAGTACGCATCCGCGACGCAAAGCACCGAGCACACCCAGCACGAGACCGTGAACATGGAACAACGGCAGGCCGTGGACAAGATGATCGTCGCGCGTCCACTGCCACGCATCCGCCAACCCGTCGAGACATGCCGCGATTGCGCGCGGAGGAATCTGAACGCCCTTCGGGGCGCCCGTGGTTCCCGCTGTGTACATGATGAGAGCCGTGGTTGCCGGGTCGACACGACTTGGCACACCCGAGCTCCCCGCGTCGATGGGAATTCGTGGAAGGTTCACCTCCGACCAGTCGTCGGTTCCACAGATGATGTCGGCGCCACTGTCACGCAAGATATGTTCACGCTCGACGACACCCGAGTCGTGTGCAATCGGAACGATCGGAACACCGGCGCGAAGCCCGGCGACGACTGCGATCACCGTGTCGAACTCCGCGGCGGCACGGATCGCCATGACCTTTGCGCCCTTAATGGCGCCGGCGAGGCGATCGGCTTGTTCGAGAAGATTCGCAGCCGAGACGGATCGCTCTCCGACCGTGACAAAGTCGGCGCGGTCGACCGCAGATCCGGCGACCTCGACAAGACCCGGAAGAATTTCCGACACGGGGTTCTGTTCTGTGTGAGTCATGATGCTGGAATCAACTCCTTTGTTCGGAATTGGTGACCACCCGGAAGCCGACGTGCGAAGCCGAGAAGTACTCAGGTTGCGGAATCCTCGCGGACGGTCTGTAGCGAGAGCAGTAGTTTTCGGAACAGAGATACGAGCCACCTTTGAGCGTCATCGTGCGGCCACCCTGCTGCAATGGATCGGTTGTTGACGCGTGACCACAACAAGAGTCGGTGACGTGACGCTCGGTGAATTCGGTTGACGTCCATTCCCACACGTTTCCGATCATGTCGTAGAGACCGAGTTGATTCGGGGGAAACTCACCAACGGCCGACGTCCCCCCGCGATTGTCCGCAGTCGGCTTGGACGGAAATTCGCCCTGCCAATGGTTGGCCATGATCCTGCCATTCGGATGAAGTTCGGTCCCCCACGCAAACGTGGTGGTGCTTTCCAGGCCTGACCGCGCGGCAAACTCCCATTCGGCTTCGGTAGGAAGCCTGACCTCCGCCCACTCGCAATAAGCGAGCGCGTCGGCGAGTGCGACGTGGACGACCGGGTGCTGTGGCTTGTCGATGATCGATGTGCTGGGTCCCTGGGGCGCATGCCAGCAGGCACCTGCAACGAAACTCCACCACGCACCCTCTTCAACGTCATCCGCCTCGCCCGGCGGAAGGAACACTGCGCTCCCCGGCATGCGAAGCGCCGCATCCAGCCCGTGACTCACCGATTGCGGGAGAACGCGTTCGGCCACGGTGAGATAGTTCGTCGCTACAACGAAACGAGCGAAAGCAAGGTTTGTGACGGGCGATGCGGCGATGAGAAAGCTTTCGACGTGCCGTTCATGACTCGGTGCCTCTTCCGGATATGCGTCGTTGGAGCCCATGCGAAAGCTTCCGCTTCCGATCCGGACGAAAGATCCGTCAGTCAAGATCCAAGCCGAGTTTGATGGCGGCCTCGAGTGCCTGTGGTCCCTCATCCGGGGCAAAGTCACCCGGCTCGTACGTCACATCAACGATGTGGCCGGTGAACGGGAAACAGCCGTGGCGTTCGTAGATCTCCCACGAGACGGGAGAACGTCGATCGGCACCGATGTCAATTCCTTCCCACGGCAGGAAGTTGAATGGTTGCACGAACCCCGGCTGCTGCAGATACTGAACACCGTCAACATTCATCGCGACACGCCACTGGCGCTTACCCGGGGCTTCGACTTGAACAGTGAAAGTGTGCGATGAGTCGCCCAATGGCACGGGCTCGAGATGCGTCACTTTTCCGTTGCAGTTCGCATGGAAGTGGAGCATCCCGTCGCGGACGAAGATGACATAGCCCAGGTGCTGACCACCGTGGGCGACGACGATGCCCTCGTCGCCACGTAGATAATTCCAATTGACGACAATGTCGAAGGATCGACCGACCGTCAGTCGCGCCGACCGAACTCGCTCAAGCGTCGGAGTTCCGGGAACCAACCTGACGCGGCGTGCATAGGGCTCTTCGTAGGGGGACTTGCGGATGTGCTCCGACCTGAACCCGTCGGCGAGTGGATAGACCTGATTTTCTTTCGCGGCCACTTCCCAAGCCGCGACCAGTTCTCGAACCTTGTCCGGGTTTTGAGCCGACACGTCGTGCAACTGATTGAAGTCGTTTTGGGCATCGAACAGTTGCCAGTGATCATTCTTGAACGAAGTACGCGCCACGTGCGTCGTGACAACCTCCCAACCATCGCGATAGAACGCGCGGTTCCCGATGCATTCCCAATGTTGTTCGGTGTGCTTTGTTGGACTGCCGGAGTCGGCAATCGACTCGGCGAAACTCACCCCGTGTAGCGGTTCTGCCGCAACACCATGACGGCTCGTAGGTGGGACAACGCCGACCAAATCTGCGATCGTCGGCATGATGTCGGTGATGTGCGTGAATTGACGCCTGAAAACGTCGCCACGCGATGAAATTTTGTCGGGCCACGACAAGACGAACGGAACGGTGTGGCCACCTCTCATTGTCGTGATCTTGTACAAGCGGAACGGAGTGTTGCACGCCATCGCCCAACCACGTGGATAGTGGGGCCACGTCGTTGGCCCGCCGATTGCATCGAGGTTCTCGAAATCTTCGGGCGCATGATCGCCGTGGCCTCCGGGTGTCGAACTGCTGTTCGAGAAGTAGGCACGAGTACCGGTTGCATTCCCCTCGCGCGACGCGCCGTTGTCACTGGTGAACACGAAGATCGTGTTGTCCAATTCACCCAGTTCACGCACGGCATCAACCACGCGACCCACCGACTGATCGACGTTGTCGACCATGCCGGCATACACCTCCATGTACTTGGCATAAAGCCGCTGTTGCTCCGGTGACAATTCGTCCCACGCGGAAACTTCGTGACCGGCCTCACTGTTCCGGGGCGGTAACTGTGCATCAGGCGGAACAATGATGAGTTCTTTCTGCCGGGCGAGTCGCTGCTCGCGAATGGCGTCCCAGCCGCGGTCGTAGACGCCCTTGTACTTCTGGATGTCGGACTGTTTTGTATGCAGTGGCGCGTGCACGGCGCCATGCGCGAAGTAGAGGAAGAATGGCTGGGCAGGGTTTGCGGTCTTGACTTCCCGGATCATTCGGACGGCACGGTCGGTCAGGTCGTCGGTCAGGTAGTAGTCGTCGGGGTAGCGATCAACATGCACGACGCTGTTGCCCTCGTAGAGGCGATGCGGATGCCAGAAGTTCGTCAGTGCCTCGAGAAAGCCGTAGTACTGCTCGAAGCCCCGCTGAAGCGGCCATGAGTGTTTGTCGCCGGCCTCCGAATAGTCGGCGTCCTTGCAGAGGTGCCACTTCCCCACCATCAAGGTCGAGTAGCCGTTGTCGCGAAGCATCTCTGCCATCGTCGGCTGGTTGCGTGGCAATTCTCCCGTGTAACCGGGAAAGCCCGCATCGATATTCGCCACCATCCCGACACCCACCGAGTGCGGGTTCCGTCCGGTCATCAATGCTGCTCGGGTGGGCGAACACAGTGGCGTGACGTGGAAGTTCGTGTAGCGCAGACCACGGCCCGCGAGAGCGTCGATGTTCGGTGTTGAGATCTCCGAGCCGTAGCAACCAAGATCGGAATAGCCCAGATCGTCAACGATGATGAAGACAATGTTCGGCGCCTTGCGCGGCGCTTCAACCCGATCGGGCCACCATGGCGTTGATTTCGAAAATGTCTCGGCAACCGTCCCCTCGAAGCCGGGGTACTCGGCGATCGGAGTTTGATTGTTTTCGGCCATGAACTGCCCTCTCAGAATTGGTGTTCATCTTGTAAGAACTTCACGGCTCGCTCGCCCATCGACGCAGCCAAGGCAAGGGTCGAGGGCTGCGACGTGTCGGCGACCGTGAACAGACTGCATGCAACCGCGAGTGAGAACCAAGCGGCACTCCCGATAGCCGCCGTGAGCTCGGATTTGTTCACGTTCTGACCCAATTCGGCCGACTTTGCGACGTAGGCCGAAAGCAGGTTGTCCTGCCATTCCCGTCGGTCATTGACGGTCAGCGCTTGGGCGAGAAAGTAAGCGATGTCCCAGCTGCGGGGCCCCAGTGCCACGCCCTGCCAATCAATCAGAACGACCGAATCACCCTTGACGTCGAACAACAGGTTGTCGGGTCGCACATCACCATGGCAGAGGACCTTGGGTAACGTCGCCAGCGTGTCATAGGCCGCGGTGATGCCCTCCTGGAGATCGTGGCCGTTCGGCACTCCGACTGCGGCAGCACCGAGAAGTTCGCTCAACGTGTCCCAGCCATTCGCGATGAAGAATCTCTGATTCGAACGGCGTTCAACCGAGCCAACATCTCCGAGATCTGCGGTTACGTCCTTCTGTGTGAGATCGAACGTGTGAAGGGCCGCCAGTTCGTCCATCACCTGAACTGCATGCTCGAATGAAAGGCCCCTCTTTTGGTCGACACTCGGGTCAGCGCGAACGAGTTGCATCAAAATGAGGAATTCCGCCCGCTCTTGGTCATGCCATGCGCCGTAAACATGCGGAAGTCGGCAACGAAGAAACGGGGCCAGATTATTGTAGAAGTTGATTTCGCGTTCGAAGATCTCGGCTCTTCTCGCCACCGGCAACGTGCTCTCTCGTGCCGCCGAAAACTTGGCGACGATCTCGAGGGGGCCGTCGTCAAGGACATCGAGACGAAGCCGCCACACATCGCCCAACATTCCCTTGCCCTGGCCGATATCAATGGCCGTGACCTGCGCAACGGGAAGATTCAAAACCTCGCTTAGCCACGACGGCGTGAGGTCCGCAAGATTTCGCGGAAAGTCTCTGCTTTGTGCGGTCTCAGTAGAAGGCATGACCGCCATCGACCGAAATGGTGCCGCCCGCAAATGCCATGCCCGACGGTCCGGCCAACAGCACGACAAGGTCGGCTATTTCTTCAACCGTGACCATTCGCTTGATGGCTGCTTCTTTCGTGTACATCTCGATCACGGCGTCGATATTTCCTGCGCCGGTGTTCTTGCCGCCCGAGTTGTACAACATGTCGGTTCCCACGAGGCCCGGACAAATTGCAGTGGCGGCGATGCCAAGAGGCCCGACCTCCCGGGCCACGGCCTTGATAAATCCGTTGATCGCGTGCTTGTTCGCGGTGTAACCCGCGACCCGCGGCTTTGCATGCTTGCCCTCAATTGAAGACACCGCAATGATGCGACCGGACTGCCGGGGTATCATCGTCTGCAAGGCCCGACGGGTGCCCCGAAAGACGTGGTTGATATTCAAGTCAAGTTCGTGTTGCCACTCTTCGTCGGTCATTTCCACGACAACGGTCGAGTCGCTGACGCCACCGGCATTGAGAATGCAGATATCGAGTGGTCCGAATACTGCCTCGGTCTCGTCGATTGACGAGTTGATGCCCTGTAGCGACTTCGCGTCGGACTCGATCACGCGGAGGCGGCCGCTGGCTCCGAATTTCTCCACCAAGTCGGCTGCTTTTGCGGCATTGCGTCCGGTGATAGCGACTTTCGCACCTTCGGCAAGGAATCGTTCGGCAAGCGCACGACCGATTCCACGGGTTCCGCCCGTGACGTACACAACTTGATCAGCGAGAAATGTCACCGAGAGGCGTCCTTGGTCTGCGTTGGCGATGATTCGGCAAAGGTCAGAGAAATGACCCGCTCGAGTTCGGCAATCAAGACGGGACCATCAGCGGGGATTGCGTAGGCCTCGTCGATGAAGCCGGCGACAACGAACTTGATGAGTGCAGTGGCCTGCTCCAACGTCGTGCCGTCGCGAAACTCTCCACCCGCCATGCCGTGTTGAGCAAGAGCCTCGAAAAACTGCCGGCGGTTATCGCGGCGATTCATCAAAGTGACCGACAGATTCGGGTGCATCGCAGACTCTTGCGTCGCCCGAAACAAGAATTCCGTGTAGTACGGGTACTCGACACGAAGTTCGATTGAACGCTTCGCGAATGTCACGAGAACGTCTCGCAACGAGCGTCCTTCCAAAAGTCCCCAAAGATGGGGCCAAATGGCCCGCGAGGTCGCCGCGTGGACGGCCTTCCAAAGCTCGATTTTGTCGGGAAAGTGATGCGTGACCGTCGTCGGCGAAACGCCGACCCTCGCCGCGATGGACGAAATCGAGACGGACTCGTACCCGTAGATCGCAAAGAGCTCGCGTGCTACCGCGATCGTTTCACCGGGGATGTCACGCGAGTCACTTCGCGATGGACGACCACGACGCTTCAGAGTGTCAGCACTGAGCCCTTGGTGTTGCTTGCCTGCCACCGCATCAACCTCTTTTCCAATAGTCCCACGAGCGCATTGATGATGATGGCAAGAAATGCAATGATTGCCGTCACCGCGAAGGATTCCGACATGTTGAGCACGTTCGTTGCCGCAATGTACCGCAGACCCAACCCGTACTTAGCGCCGAACAACTCCGCATAACTCGCTCCGAGGAGCGCCCATACCGACGCGAGCCGGATCGCGCCAAAAACTGATGTCAGAACCGATGGCAGGGTGACCTTCAGGAAGCGATGGCGGTCGGAGCC
>JBJTYJ010000025.1:0-3484 GCA_046082705.1 Actinomycetota bacterium
GTGATCGCGTCATCGGGTGACATCTGAAAACGTGAGGACGGATGCATAGAACAAACATACGTCCCGATGCTCTCATCGACGTTCGTATTTTGACAAGATCAAAATTGAAAAATGAGTTTCCAAAGACAACGGCGGGGTGCCGCCGTTTGGTCACAGCACTCAACTGCGGGTGTTCGTTGACCCGGACTTGTTGCAGTATGACGAGGTGTGGGCGGCCGCGGGAACGCGGAACGACAACTTCGGTGCAGCTCCTGCGGCCATCGTGCGTGTCGCCGGTGGCATCGTCACCGACCTAAAACGCGCCTGACCATACGCGAGCGACACAGATCAGATGCCTTAGAGGGAAGTGGCAAGGGTTGCAACGCTGATTGCGAGCATGCCAATGGCTGGAAGAATTCCCTTCAGACGATCCCTTACTCGGATGTGAGCCCCAACGGCAAGGACAAAGTAGATCGACAAGCCCACGGCGGAAGCCGTTCCGATTTTGTCGACTGTGAGACCGACAATCAACCCAGTCGCTGCTGCGATCTTGATCAGGCCGAGAACAGTGCAGAGGTCGGTCGGACAATGAACTGTTTCCGCCGCTCTCATGACGCTCGGCAGCTTGAGAAAGTCTCCGATAGCCGATGCAGTACAGAGAACAGCAAGTACGACACTGAAGGCGATGTTGAAATCCACCCTAGCTATCCCCTCGGTGGAGTTTTGCGAGGGGGATGCCGAGGGCGATCGCGAACGGGATGTTGAACAGGGCGTGTGCGGGGTAGCCGAGCACCAACGACAACCCCGTGTCGAGGAGGAATCAGACGACGAGTGAACGGGTGATGATCGACAGTGCCCATAGTGACCCGTCGCGGAGTGGTCCGCGAACCAGATTGAACATCATGAATGCCCAACCGGCCATCACCGCGCCGAGAACCATGAAGGGCAACTTGAGGTAGTCGCGCACTTCGTCATTGTCGATTGCTGTGGGTGGTCCGAACCCGAACGCGTCGAAGAGTGATGCGGCGCCGCCGCCTGCGAAAACGAGGACGAGCGAGTAGATGCCGAGCAGTATGAGAACGAGCTGAAGCCAGGTGAGCCATGTCTTGCGTGTCATCGTCAGGCGGGGGCGTGAGTGCGGTCGGAGACCCAGTTGCCGTGGAAGCCGAACGGAACGCGCTGGGGCAACTTGACGCGAGCGACGTAGCCACGCGAGAGGTCTTGCGCGTCGAGCACGACGAATTCGGCCGAGTCGGTGTTGCCGTCGTGGACGAAGGTCAGCAGCCAGCCGTCGTCTTCCTCGGTGCTGCCGGGTCGGCCAACGAAGACGGGTTCGCCTGCAGCGCGGCCAGGCCCGTGGTCGAATGCGGTACGTGCGCCGGTGACGAGGTCGTGCTTCACGGTCGGCCAGTGCATTGAATTGGTGTCGACCTGTGCGCAGTAGCCGTATCGGTAGGGCTTGCCGGTCAGAGCGCCGCGGTGACGGGGAAATTCATTCACGTTTTCGTCGATGGTGGTGACGTTGACTGTTCGCGACTTCGGGTCGGCCTCCCAGCGCACGAGGCGCGGCAGCGAGTCGCCGAACGGCCCGTTCATGTCGTCACGCATCATGCGTTCGTAGAAGCAGACGTCGAGCACGACCTTGCCGTCGGGGGTGTCGTAGGCGTTGAGCGGATGGAACACGTAGCCAACGGGAACGTCGATCCACACGATGTCGCTGGCGGTGCCTTCCCGTGGCATGAGACCAATGCGGTTGCCGTAGTCGTCGAACCAGCGGAACGGGAACGAGCGTCCGGAGAAGGCAAGATCGAGGTCGACGAGTACAGGTTGGTCGTACACCACGATGTAACGGTCGGTGATCGAGATGTCGTGCACCATCGACATGCCGGGAAGTGGAATGTCGACCGTGCGGTCCACGCGGCCATCGGCGCCGACGCGTACGTATTGAATGTGGTCGAGCCATTCGGCCCATGCATAGACCATGGCATGCATTTCACCCGTCGTCGGGTCGACCTTGGGGTGTGCGGTGAAAGCGCCGGGCAGGGTTCCGTAGAAGTCGTTGCGGCCGACGGTTTCTAGTTCGTAGGTGAGCTCGACCGGGCAACCGCCCGCTTCGACCATTGCCCAGGTTGCACCTGCGAAGCCGCCGACGTTGGTGTTGGGTCCGCCACCCGAGTTGTTCCAGTTGCGACCGGGGATGTCGGGAACGCCTCGCACATCGCTGACGTGCGTGGAGCCGACGTAGCGGTTGCGGTACCACTCGGCTTTTCCCTCGCGCAGGCGGATGCCATGCACCATGCCGTCACCGATGAACCAGTGATGGGTCGATGAGTCGACATCGGCGATCGGGTTGGGGCCGTTGCGCAGGTATCGGCCGTTCAAGTCGGCGGGTAGTTCGCCGATCACTTCGAGGTCGAAGGCCGTGACCTCGTCGCGAACTGGTGCGTAGTTCCCTACGAGGTAGCGGTTGGCCTGGGGTGCGGTACTGGTGGCAGTCATGTGGGGAACGTACCGACCCTGCCTGACGGTGTCAAGGAAAAACTAGACGTTGTCATGTCGTCTCGGGAGGGTGCGGGTGTGGTGAATTCAACCCTGCGCGACACGATCTTCCGGGCCGCGGTCGACCACGTCGCCGAGCACGGCCCCAACACCTTGTCGTTCCGCAAGTTGGCCGCCGATGCGTGGCTCGCGTCCGATCTTGAGAAGGTGTTGGCATCGTATCACGACGAAATAGAACTTCACTACATGGGTGAGAGCCCGCTTGCCGGAACCCACCGGGGACGCAACGCAGCGTTTGCGGCTCTCGGCCAGGCGTCGGTTCGCACCTCAAGGAAGTTGATTGCTGTTGAGGAACTTGGCGAGCCCCCGCGGCGTGTCCGCCGCGTGTTGCTGTACCGAGTGCAGGATGAGAAGCTGCGCGAGTGCTGGCTCTTCGACGAAAACCAGCGCTTCATTGACGGTCTCTGGTCGAAGGAGGGCTAGCACCATGTTGGAGATGCGAGCCGTGTGCGAGCGGTGTAACACCACCCTTGCCGATGCAGGAGATGCAGTGATCTGCAGCTTCGAGTGCACGTTTTGCACGGCATGTGGGTCTGAGATGTCACATCGCTGTCCGAACTGCGGAGGCGAACTCGTTGCTTGCCCACGACGTGGCGCCGAGTAGTGCAAGGGCGTTTGAGTTTCCAAACCCAGCCGTGGCGTGCCGCCCTTCGGTCACATGAAGCAGTTGCGCGTGTTTATCGATCCGGATCTGTTGCAGTGGCCCGAGGTGTGGGCGGCCGCAGGAACGTGGAACGACAACTTTGCAATTGCACCGAATGAACTGGTGCGCGTCAGGGGTGGTGTGGTCACCGACCTGAAGCGCGCTTGATTTTGTAGAGTTCCTACGTGGTTTCGAGAGGTGACAGCCGTTGCAGGGTGCAAAGGGGCGAGGTGGACCTCGATCACTATGCGGCGCAAGACGGCGAATGGCGCGAGATCGGACTTGCTGGGCCGGCCCGACGCG
>JBJTYJ010000026.1:0-4977 GCA_046082705.1 Actinomycetota bacterium
ATCCCCCCGCTGCGTCGAATCGTATGGGAGCCGACTCAGGCCTTCTTGCCACCCGATTTCGAAGGTGCCTTCGGCTTCGTCGGTGCCTTCGACTTCGTCGGTGCCTTCGGCTTCGTCGGTGCCTTCGGTTTGGCCGCAACTGCCTTCGTGGCGGGAGCCTTCGGCTTGTCCTCGGTGTCGGCGGCAGGTGCAGCCGGGGCCTTCTTCTCCGCGGCTGGCACCGCCGCCTTCTTCGCCTTGGCTGGCTTCAAGACACCCTTCGCCAAGGCTTCGTCGAGGAACGCCTCGGCTTCCTCGGTCGAGACCGTGAGAGCGGGCGCTATTTCGGAAATGAGGTTGATGCGGGCACGGTCGTACATCGTGCGCTCGGCGGCCGACAACGATGCATCGCGGTTGCGCGCCGCAAGGTTGCGCACGACTTCAGCTACTTGGTAGACGTCGCCGCTCTTCAACTTTTCCTGGTGGTTCTTGAAACGTCGCGACCAGTTCGACGGAACGCGCGGGTCGGCCTTCGAGAGCACCGATACGAGGTCTTCGAGTTCGTCAGGCGACACCGGCGGTCGAACGCCGACGTCGGCCGCCTTTGAGGTGGGTACCGACAACGTCATCTCGTTGATGACGGTTTTCAAGATGAGGTATTCCTGGGTGGCCCCGAACGCCTTCATCTTTTTGATCCCGTGAACGATGCAGGCACCGTGTTGGGGGTAGATGACGGTGTCACCCTTCTTGAAGTTCACACCAATCAGGTTAGACGCAGGGAGTCGCATTTACTCAGGCGAAGGTAACGCGTGAACTTGTTCGCATCACTTGCGCCCCCGGCAGGATTTGAACCTGCGCGCTACGGATTAGAAGGCCGTTGCTCTATCCGGGCTGAGCTACGGGGGCCTCCCCACATCGTACCGAGACGCTGCTAGAACATCGGGGTGCCCCTTCAGCCGCGCGCCAAATCAAAGGCGACACAGGAAAACGACACACGAATTCTTGATGCGGGCATGGCCGAGGCCCACGCGGTCGGCCTGGATCGAATTGCATTGCGCGCAGTTGTTCGCAGATGCGATCTCACGAGCGGCGCGATCTACGGGCGCTACGAGGACGTCGACGATTTCATTGCGTCGGTCTGGTCCGAGCGACTGCAGACCCCCCTGTTCGACTTCTTGTCGGACGCCATGGGTGCAATGCTCGGCATCGAAGGCGCACCGACCCTCGAGTCCGTGGCCGCCACCGTGGCCAACCCGCCGAAACACCTTGCTGTCGCCCTCGAGGCACTCGTCGTCGGACGCCGCAACGACGTCCTCGGCGAGGAAGTCACCGACGATTTCGCCACATGGTGCGAAAAGTGGGGTCTCGACACGAAGACCGACCCCGCCGCACGGGCACTCAATGTCGTGGCGCTCTCGACGATTGTCGGAGCCTTCGTCTACGGATTCGCCGAGCCGAAGATGACCGACTGGAACCTTGTGTTTGCAATCATGTCGGCGGCGGTCCGCCAGACGCCCGGCACCACAGCCATCAAGGCACCCGCAATTGGAGAGGAACTCCCCAACATCGAGGTTTCACCCGGAACCGGCGAACCGCTGCGTGATGCACTGATCACTGCCACCGCGAACGTCATCGGTCGAGCGGGTTATGAACGCGCCACCGTGTCGCGCATCGGTCGACGTGCGAAGTTGACGGGTGGGGCCGTCTACACGCACTACGACTCGAAGGACGACCTCATCATCGACACGCTCGACACACTTCTGAGTGGCGCGGTCGTGGGTACGAGTGAACTGACGGTTCACGGCGTCACCGGCGGCGACCTTGGTGAATCGGTCGGCAAGATTTACACCCTTGGCGTGGCACCTACGCGACGGGCGTGGCGCCAGTTCCGCCTCGAAACGTACGTCGCCGCACGCACACGCAAAGAGCCCCGTGCCGCACTTCGGCGGGTGCATGCAGCCGGCATCGTTCGCTACCACGAGATGCTCGACGGGCGTTCGAAGATGAACGACGACATGATTCGTCTCGTCGCCCGCGGCGGTCAGTCGATTCCCCTCGGGTTGTCATTAATTGAGTCGTACGAAACCGATCTTCACGACCTGAACTTTCACCCGTTCTCGTCGACGCTGATCAATCTGCTGCGAGCTGCAAGCGCAGGAAGTTGAGCGCCGAGATCACGCTCATCTGCCGCATCTGATCACGGGTCGCCGGCAGGCGATAAGTCGTCACGTGCTCGGCACCGTCGGCGGTCACCAGGCCCACGAAGAGCGTGCCCACCGCAACACCATCTTGTTCCTCCGGGCCAGCGACACCGGTGAGCGACAAACCCACCGAGGCGCCCAGTCGTGCGCGAACGCCACGTGCCATTTCGATCGCCGCACGCTCGGTGACGACGGGACCCGGCGTCACGCCGAGCACGTCGAACTTCACCTCGGATGCGTAGCTGACGACACCACCACGCAGAACACGACTTGCGCCCGGAACCGCCGTCAACCGCCCGGTGACGAGACCACCGGTCACCGAT
This sequence comes from Actinomycetota bacterium, assembly GCA_046082705.1. Taxonomy (GTDB): domain Bacteria; phylum Actinomycetota; class Acidimicrobiia; order Acidimicrobiales; family Ilumatobacteraceae; genus F1-20-MAGs119. The sequence continues at coordinate 2,504 of JBJTYJ010000026.1, forward strand.
TCGGCAACAGCAAGGGATTCACCGCGCGAGGCGAGCAGCGCCAAGACCACCGATTCCATGGTGTCGTCGTCGACCCCGAACACGATGTCATCGACGATCGCTCGTACGCGCAGTTCCCACACATCGAGAATCGCATCCGCATCGGCGGCTGTCGCGGCACCGGCCGTCAGGCGTACCTTGATGCCCTCCCAGCCACTGGCGAGAAATGCAAGCGTGGGCTTGTCGTCACCCGGCTCGTCGAGTTCGGCAATGACAGCATCGAGACGCTCGTTCAGGCCGCTTTCGCTTTCGCCCCACGTCCGCAGAACACGGCTGCGGATCACCGAAGTACGGCCACTGCGACGCACCAGGTCAGGAAGGATCGCCCGCGTCATCATCTCGTGCATTTCGTGGGGCACTCCGGGAACCGCGTAGATGACCTTGTTCCCTACGGGACAGATGAAGCCGGGGGCGGTTCCTCGCTTCTGGGGAATCACCGTTGCGCCGTGCGGAACGAGGGCTTGGCGCAGGTTGTTCGCCGCCATGCGGCGACCGCGCGAAGCGAACATCTGGACGATTGCTTCTGCAACCTCGTCGTCGTGGGCAAGTTCGACGCCCATTACTTCCGCGATTGCATCACGGGTGAGGTCGTCGTGGGTCGGCCCGAGGCCGCCGCACATGATCACGGCATCGGCTTCTTCGAGGCGTCGGCGCAATTGGTCGGTGATGCGACCGATGTTGTCACCCACCTTCACCTGGACATGGCTGGAAATGCCGTGGGCTGCGAGCTGTTCACCGATCCAGCTGGAGTTGGTGTCGACGATCTGGCCGAGCAGAAGTTCGGTTCCGACGGCAACGACGTCGCAGCGCACGATCAGTCCCCCGTGGCCCGCTGGAACTGTCGGCGACGTACCGCCCGCGCTGCGTACTGGCCGCCGCTGACCAAAGCAAGCGCGACCGAGAACCACAGCAGGATCTTCCACGTCCAGTCGGCATCGGTGACGGTGAGTGGTGCAAGTGCGAAGCCGACCGCGATCTGCTGGCTGAAGGTCTTCACCTTTGCGAGACGACTCGCAGGAACCGAGATTCCCTTCGACCCGACGAGCACCCGATAGATACTGATGGCAACCTCACGAGCGGCGATGATCACGACGGGCAAGAGCGGAAAAAGCCCACGGCTGACGAGCGTGAACATCGCGCCGAGAACGAGCACCTTGTCGGCCAGCGGGTCGAGGAATGCACCCGATTTCGTCGTGCCGTGACGTCGTGCGAGGTACCCGTCGAACCCGTCGCTGACGCAGAGAAAGAACCACATGACGAAGGCAACCCACGAGCCGTACGAATCGCTGGGAATCATCGCGAAGAGGATCGGCGAAATGAGAATTCGACCGACCGTGACCATGTTGGCCCAGGTAGCTATCGCGTTCGGGTCGACGGGCATGTCAGTCCCCCACCGCAACGCCAACGAGATCGGGTCCCATTGCATCGGTGATCTCGACGTCGTGGAATTCCCCGACTGCGAGGTTCTCGGGAACGTTGACGACTCCGTCGATTTCCGGTGCCTCGCGGTGACTTCGTGCCACGCCCGGTTCGTCGACCAGGACTCGCTGCGTCGTTCGGATGCAATCGTCACGTCGACTGGCAGTGATGTCGTCCTGCAATTCACGCAACTCCGCGAGACGCGACTGCATGACATCGTGGTCGACGCGATCGGGCAGATTCACCGCGTGTGTTCCCTCTTCGGGGCTGTAGGCGAAGAAACCGCACCAATCGAGCTGTGCCCGCTCGACGAAAGAGAGCAGTTCGTCGTGATCGGCCTCGGTTTCGCCCGGGTAGCCGACGATGAAGTTCGAACGGAACACCGCATCGGCCTCGCGCGACCTGATGTCGTCGATGCGCGAAAGGAAACGTTGTCCGTCGCCCCATCGACGCATGCGGCGAAGAAGGGCCTTCGATACGTGCTGCAACGACAGGTCGAAATATGGGACACCGGTTTCGAGAATCGCATTGATGAGCTCGTCGCTCAGGTCGCTGGGATACAGGTACAGCAGCCGCACTCGGTCGGTGCGTTCGGTGACGCGCCGCACCAACGACACGATTGCTCCGGCGCCGAGCTCGCCCGGTCGATCCTTGCCGTAACTCGCCAGGTCCTGCGCCACGAGCACGATCTCACGGGCACCCAACTGGTCGACCTCACCGAGAATCGAATCGATGTCGCGACTGCGTTGCGGGCCACGGAACGACGGAATGGCACAGAACCCACACGTACGGTCGCACCCCTCGGCGATCTTGACGTAGGCCCACGGTGCCGTTGCCTTCGGACGGGGCAGGTTCAACAAGTCGAAGGCGGGTGCAGGCGTGACCGAGAGTCCCACCGGTTTGCGACCAAGCACCACCGGAACACCGAGGCCGGCGACCTGGTCGACTTCGGGTAATTCGGCTGCGAGTTCGTCGCCGTATCGCTCGGCCATGCAACCCGTGACGACCAACCGTGC
>JBJTYJ010000027.1:0-6613 GCA_046082705.1 Actinomycetota bacterium
ACGACCGCGGCCCCCGCAACAACGACGGCCAGCGCAACGACCGCGGCCCCCGCAACGAGTCCCGTAATGAGGGCGGCCCGCGACGCGAATTCCAGCAGCGCGACGGCCAGCGTGACGGCCAGCAGCGCCGTGACTTCGACGGCGAAGGGGGAAACCGCAACCGTCGCCGCCGCCGCCGCAACAAGAACCGCCGTGACGACATGGCCCCGCAGGGTGACGACCGTTACGAAATCGATGCACCGGTCGACGGTGAACCGAACAGCAACGAGCCCGTTGCGGTGAATGGGTACCTCGACCTTCGCGACGAGGGCTACGGCTTCTTGCGTGTGCGCGGTTATCTGCCACATCGCGACGACGCGTACATCTCGGTCAAGCAGACCCGCCAGTACGGACTGCGCAAGGGAGACCACGTGACGGGCATGGCGCGCCCCGCGGGTCGCGGCGAGAAGAACCCGGCACTGCTCGACATCCACTCGATCAACGGCAAGCCGGCCGAGTCGGTGAAAGGCCGTCCGCGTTTCGAAGACCTCACACCGTTGTTCCCCGATGAGAAGTTGCGTCTTGAAGACCCGCAGGACCCGGCCAACATGACGTCGCGCATCATCGACCTCATCTCGCCGATCGGCAAGGGGCAGCGTGGCCTCATCGTTTCGCCTCCGAAGGCCGGCAAGACGACGATCATGAAGACGATCGTCACGTCAATTGAAAGGAACAACCCCGAGGTCGACCTCATCGTTCTCCTCATCGACGAACGACCCGAAGAAGTCACCGACATGAAGCGCACGGTGCGCGGCGAAGTGATCTCCTCGACGTTCGACCGTCCGTCCGAAGAGCACACGATCGTTGCCGAAATGGCGATCGAAAAGGCAAAGCGCATGGTCGAAGCGGGCCGTGACGTTGTCGTCGTTCTCGACGGCATCACCCGCTTGTCACGCGCGTACAACCTTGCGGCGCCCGCAACCGGCCGCATCATGTCGGGCGGTATCGATGCCGGCGCCCTGTACCCGCCGAAGAAGTTCTTCGGCGCGGCCCGCAACGTGGAAGAGGGCGGCAGCCTGACGATCCTCGCGACGTGTCTCGTGGAAACGAACAGCCGCATGGACGACGCGATCTTCGAGGAATTCAAGGGCACGGGCAACATGGAACTGCGCCTCGACCGCAAGCTCGCCGAACGCCGCATTTACCCGGCCATCGACGTCGACGCGTCGAGCACCCGTCACGAGGAATTGCTCTTCGACCGCAAGCAACTGCAGTTGGTCTGGAAACTGCGCCGCGTGCTGTCGGGCCTGGCTGCCGACGGCAACGCAGGGCCAGGCCTCGAATTGCTGATCGACCGCCTCAAGTCCTTCCGCAACAACGACGAATTCCTCGCGGAAATCGCCAAGCAACCCTCGATGTGAACCCGCCCGTGGGGTTTCCCCGGGCCGACCTATAGGATTTTCTGCCATGAAGACCGAGATCCACCCCAAATACACCGACACCAACGTCAAGTGCTCGTGCGGCAACGCCTTCACCACGCGCAGCACCAAGGGTGGCGATCTTTCTCTCGAACTCTGCAACGAGTGCCACCCGTACTTCACGGGCAAACAAAAGCTGGTCGACACCGGCGGCCGCGTCGAGCGCTTTAACAAGCGCTACGGATCGCGCAAAGCCAAGAAGTAGTCGACGCGGTCCGGTCGTGTCGACGAACGACACGCGCAAGAGCCAACTCCTTTCGCTGAAACTTCGCGCCCTCGTGCGCGATCATTTGGGTCGACCAAACGACGAAGGCGTCGTTCCCGCGGTCTTCGCGCGCGGCGCCGCGGTCACTGAATCGGGAAACAGTTGGGTCCTCGTCGAGGAACAAACGGGACGGGGTCTCGGGCCGGCATTGTTGTGGGCGGTGAAGGAAGGTTCTTCGGCACTCAACGTGCTCGCCGAAACATGCACGGGGACACTTGCACGGCAGGCCACCTACTTCGACTTTCCGATCACCGTGTGGCACGTCAACGACCGCACCTTGGTCCCCGCGATCGCCGAGCCGTTCCCTGACGAGCGACAACCGTCGCCCGAGCACACTGCGTTTGTGTCACTCATCACGCAAGGTGGTGCAACGCCCGTGGTCGAGCATGGAATCGTTGCGGGCGAAGTCTTCGGCCTCGAGGTGTGCCGTGCGGTCGATGACCCCGTCACCGGCGCGGCCCGACTGGAAGTCGGCATGGGCGCACACGACCGCGAGGCGTTCGCGATGTTGCACGGTGACAAGCCAACCGTGGAAGCGCTCGCCGATGTCGTCGGCAACGTGAAGCAACACCGCCGCCAAGGTGCTTTGCCCCATCCGTTCAATCGCATCGCGCCCGAACGAATGCTGCGCGCGAACATCCTTGAAGCGCCTGCGTTGGTTGGGGCATCGTCGCTCGTCGCCTGCGACCCACCAGTTCGGCGAACCAACGTGCTCGACATCGTTCCGTGCGTTGCGCGTGGGCGTTCACTCGATGGCGCCGACATCGTCGTTGTGGTCACGTCGGGGGCCGACCCGGACATCGTTCCCTTCGCACTCGATGCCCGTGCGTTCGTCGATCAGCGAAACGGGTCGGCACCGGAACTGCGCATCGCCATGCCTGCTGCTCACATCACGCGGACCAACCGCCGTGCACTCGATCTCGCGCGTGGCAAGGCGTCGTTCGTCGAACTCGACATGTCGCCGGTGTCGCCCAGTTAGCCTGCGGTTTCATGATGGACCGCCTCGAGAGCATCGAACGCGACTTCGAGGACCTCGAGGCAAGCCTCAGCGACCCGTCGGTGCTGGGTGACCAAACGAAGTTGCGCGACGCGACGCGCCGGTACAAGCAGATGACGCCGATCGTCGAATGCATTCGCAACATCAAAGCGACGCGTGGCAATGTCGAGGCGGCCCGCGAGCTGATGGACATGGCCACCGGTGAGGAAAAGGAACTGCTGCGCGAGGAAATCGCCAGCGCCGAGGTCGAGCTCGACTCGCTCGACGCGCAGCTGAAACTGTTGCTGTTGCCCCGCGACCCGAACGAGGGCAAGGCAGTCATCATGGAGATACGCGGTGCCGAGGGCGGCGAAGAAGCCAATCTTTTCGCCGGCGATCTTCTCGAGATGTACCAGGGCTACGCGGCGAACATGGGCTGGAAGTGCGAGGTCATGTCGCTCGACGAGTCGCCGCTGGGTGGCATCAACCAGGTGACCCTCATGCTGTCCGGTGACTCGGCCTGGAGTCACCTGAAGTTCGAGGGTGGCCCGCATCGCGTGCAACGCGTACCCGTCACCGAAAGCCAGGGCCGAATCCACACGTCGTCGGCGACGGTGACAACGATGCCCGAAGCCGAGGAAGTCGACGTTGAAATCGATGACAAAGACCTTGAAATCGACGTCTATCGCTCGTCGGGTGCGGGCGGCCAGCACGTCAACACCACCGATTCGGCGGTGCGCATCACGCACAAACCCACCGGCATCGTCGTTGCGATGCAAGACGAGCGCAGCCAGTTGCAAAACCGCGCACGCGCAATGCAGGTGTTGCGGGCCCGGATCCTGAAGGCGCGTCAAGAGGAACACGATGCAGCGGCGTCGGCGCAACGTCGCGCACAAGTTGGCGGCGGCGGACGAAGCGAGAAGATCCGCACCTACAACTTCAAGGAAAACCGCGTCACGGACCACCGCATCGGTCTCACGCTTTACCGACTGCAGGACATTTTGAAGGGTGACCTGGCAGAGGTGTCCGACGCCCTCATTCAAGATGAGCGCACACGGCAGCTCGCCGCAGGGGAAGAGTGAGCACACCCGACGCATCTACGTGGCGCGAGTTGCTCGACGAGACAACCGAGCTACTGGGTGACCGCAACGAGGCTCGCTGGATGTGCGAAGAGGCTTCGGGTCTCGACGGAACGGAATTCGTCGCGGAACTCGACCGGCCCGCGACGCAACGTATGGGTCTGGCGTTGCAGGCGATGGTCGGTCGCAGGCTGGCTGGCGAACCGCTGCAGTACGTGCTCGGCCATTGGCCGTTTCGGCACATCGACCTGTTGGTCGACCGTCGTGTGCTCATCCCGCGACCGGAAACCGAACTCGTCGCCGAGACGGCCCTTGGCATCGCCCTTGCCGCGCACGGCAATCGTGGCGAACGCACCGTGCGCATCGCCGACCTCGGCACGGGTAGCGGTGCAATCGGACTCGCGATCGCAAATGAAATGCCCAACACCGGCGTCGAGGTGTGGATCACCGATGCATCGGCCGATGCCCTCGACGTCGCGAGGGCGAACATCGCGGGTATCGGACGCAACGCAGCAAACGTGCGGGTTGCCTTCGGCGAGTGGTGTGCCGCGCTGCCCGACGAATTGCGTGGTTCGTTCGACGTCGTCGTGTCGAACCCGCCCTACATCGCCGTCGACGACACAGACCTTGACGCGTCAGTTCGTGACCACGAACCCCACACAGCTCTGTTCTCGGCGAACGATGGTCTGGCAGACGTTTTTGCCATCGCGACACAGGCACGCGAATGGCTGACCTGCGACGGTTGGCTGGTGTTGGAAATCGGCCATCTGCAGGGTGTCGCGGTGCACGCCGAACTCGAACGTCTGGGTTTCGCGAACGTCGAGGTGAAGGCTGATCTGGCGGGACGCGATCGCATCGCGGTCGCCGTCAACGCAGCGAACGCCTGATGAACGCGAGCTGGTGAAGCAGCAGGTTTTCCGCCACCACTTCCTGGGGTGTCATGTGCGTGACACCCGACAACGGCAGCACCTCGTGGTCGCAACCCGCAGCCAACAGCGCCGATGACAGTTGCAGCGTGTGTGCTGCGACCACGTTGTCGTCGGCAAGGCCGTGGATCAACAACAGCGGCCGCGTCAACGATGCGGATTGCGTGACGAGGTTCGTACGGTCGTAGTTCGCGGTATCGGACTCGGGCGTGCCGAGGTAACGCTCGGTGTAGTGCGTGTCGTACAGCGCCCAGTCGGTAACGGGTGCGCCCGCGACGGCACAGTGGAACTTGTCGGGCCGGCGCAACACCGCAAGTGCGGCGAGGTATCCGCCGAAGCTCCAACCACGTATCGCCACGCGCGACAGATCGGCGCGCGGTTCGATCGTCGCCAACGCATCGAGAACCCCGACTTGATCATCCAGAACCGGCGCGGCGAGGTCGCCGTGGACGGCACGTTCGTACGCACTGCCGCGTCCGGGCGTACCGCGGCCGTCAGCCACGACGACGATGAAGCCCTGGTCGGCGAACCACTGCGAGGTTGCAAAGGCCATCTGTGTGGCGACGACGCGTTGGGCGTGCGGGCCGCCGTACGGGTCGAACAGGACGGGCAGGGAAGTCGTGGCGCCGTCGTTTGGCGACACGATTGCAACGGCACATCCCGCGACCTCGGTGATGCGGACGTTCGGCGATACCAACATCGTCTCGGCATGGTTGGCAATGGCGGGACCATCGACGATGCGGAACGACGCACGTGGATCGCGCAAAGACGACTCGCGCACCACGGTGCGTCCGGCGGCGTGTGATGCCGACACGACCGTTTCACCGGCCGCAACGACACGAATTTCGTTGCTACCGACGGCGTAGACGTCTTGGCTACCGACGGCGTAGACGCCTTGGAACCACGGCGTCGACACATCGTTGGCGCAGAACACGACTTCGTCGCCGATGGAAACGACCGAGCGCACCTGAAGGTTGTCGGGGGTCACTGCGACACCGTCGAAGAGAATGCGTCGTACGCCGCGGTCGGCGCACGTAACGAGCGCACCACCCGGCTGCAATGCGGGGACACCCGGTACGAGTTCAACCCAAGCAGCATCGAAGTCGGTCGCGATGGTGGTGCAGGCACCGGTTGCGGGGTCGACACCCACGATCGTCACGGTGCGTTGGTCGCGCGACTGCACCTGGACGATGAGACCGGCATCGTTCCACGCCACGGAGTTGAGGTACTCGTGCGTCGGCAGGTCGACTCGCGTCAATTGTTTCGTGGCGACGTCGATGATCCACAGAGAAATTTCGGCATTCGTCGCGCCTGCGGCGGGGTAGCGATGTTCGCCCGCGGGAGTTGCAGGACTTGCGGGGTCTGCGATGTGCCACACGGGCACCTGCGAGACGTCGACGCGCGTTGCGGCGATGCGGCTGCCGTCGGGTGACCACCAATATCCGCGTTGGCGGCCCATCTCCTCGGCAGCGATGAACTCGGCAAGGCCCCACGTCACGTTCGGGTCGTCATCGCCAACGAGTTCACGTTCGTCACCCGCTGCGTTCGTGACGAACAGCCGTCCGGCTCGCGTGTAGGCGATCGAGTGGCCGTCGGGGGAGGGCCGTGCGTCGAACACGCCCGCGTCGACCGGAACGGGATGCGCACCACCTGCGGTCAGATCGACCACGAACAATTGGCCACCGAGGATGGTGGTCGCAATCGTCGTCGCGGCGTCGCACGCGTAGGAAACGACACCGCTTGCCCCCTCGCGTGCCCTTTCACGACGCCGACGTTCCTCTGCGGTCAATTCACCCGTCGACGAAACGGCAGCGCTGGGGTCGAACAGGCAAGTCTCGGTTCCCGATCCGATGTCGAGCGACCACAACTGGTTGACGGGATCACTGCCCGAAGCAGACCGGGCGAAAACG
>JBJTYJ010000028.1:0-4096 GCA_046082705.1 Actinomycetota bacterium
CGCGAAGTCGCTGCTCGAAGAGGACGGCTACGCACTCGGCAAGGATGGCTTCTACGCAAAGGGTGGCAAGAAGCTGTCACTGCGTCTCGGTCGTCGTGATCCGAACCCGCGCCGTCAGCAGGAAAACGAACTGGTCATCGCGCAATGCAAGAAAGCAGGTTTCGATTTGACCGACGACCCCTCCGAGGACTTCAACGCCGTACGTCTGCCGGCTGGTGACTACGACATCGCACTCTTCGCATGGGTCGCTGGCGTTGCACTTGCAAGCAGCAACTCGATCTACCTTCCCGCCGAACAAGGTGGTGGGCAGAACTGGAACGGTTACGTCAACGAGAAGATCGTCGACCTGACCAACCAGGCGGACTCCGAACTCGACGAGGCCAAGCGTGCGGATCTCTACAACCAACTCGACCAGATGATCTGGGACGACATGGTGACGATCCCGCTGACCCAGTGGACCGAGCTCTACGCAAACGCCGGAACGGTGTCGGGCGTCGTCCCGAACAGCTTCGCCGGTGTCACGTGGAACGCGGAGACCTGGACCAAGTAGCCAGCCACTGAACGGCACGAACGTGAGGTGGGCGGGGGAGACCCCGCCCACCTTCGTACGTGGGGAGGACACCGTCAGTGACGGCATTCATCATTCGCAGGCTGCTCATCGCAGTTCCTGTGTTGTTTCTTGCAAGTGTTTTCACATTTTTTCTCGTCATCAATTCGGGCGACCCGCTTGAGAACCTGCGTGCTAAGCCGGGTATCTCGCCGCAGGTGATTCGCAACGAGGAGGTGCGCCTCGGTCTCGACAAGCCCTTTGTCGAGCGCTACACGAATTGGGCGGGCGACTTCATCACGGGCGACCTCGGCAACGACATGAAGAACAGACCCGTGTGGCCGCAACTCTGGTCTGCGATCAAATACACCCTCAGGCTGGTGCTCATCGCCGAACTCATCGCCATTTCCATCGGCTTGATGATCGGCATCGTCAGCGGTGTGCGGCAGTACTCCGGGTTCGACTACTCGACGACCTTCGTATCTTTTCTTTTCTTTTCGCTTCCCGTTTTTTGGTTCGCCAACCTCTTGAAGGTCTTCGGGGCCATCAAGTTCAACGACTGGCTGGAAAACCCGGGCATCTCCGTGGCATTCGCCGTCGTGATCACAGCATTCTTCGGCGGCTCCTTCTATTTGATCGGCCGCAAGCGGGAACGTCTACGGGTCGCCAAGCCCGGCGCGCGGTTCAAATGGTCGGGAATCTCTCTCGGCGTGACGGCTCTCGTCATGCTGTCGGCGATGTTCTATTTCAAGAACCGTGAATACGGCCGTTTCGTGAAGACTCTGGGCTCCGAGCCCCGCGATCTTGCAGACACTTTGCCTTCGCGCCTGTGGAGCTACGTCGGTCACGGCGTGTTGCCCGTCATCGTCCTCTTCACCATCTCGTACGCGGGCTACAGCCGTTACATGCGAGCTTCGATGCTCGAGCAGTTGAACGCCGATCACGTGCGAACGGCCCGCGCAAAGGGCATTTCCGAGACGCGGGTCATTCTGCGGCACGCCTTCCGTAACGCGCTCATACCGATCGCCACCATCGCCACCCTCAGTTGGGGCGGTCTCATCGCGGGCGCAGTGATCACCGAGCGAGTCTTTGCGTGGAACGGGATGGGGGATTTCTTCCTCGATTCGCTCTCGAACCCCACACCCGACCCGAATCGCCTGTTGGCCTTCGTGATGATCACCGCAACGTTCACGATCGTATTCAACATCGTTGCCGACATCATCTACGCAATTCTCGACCCCCGAATCAGGGTGAGCTGACATGTCGACGATCGCTGGCTCACACGACGCCGAATTTGCGGTGGAGGTTCGCTCGCAATGGCGAACGGTCGTGCGTCGCTTCCTTCGTCACAAGTTGGCGATGATCAGCCTGGTGACGCTCACGATCATCTTCCTCGCCTCGATCTTCGGCAAGTACATCTGGCGGTTCGATTTCATGGAACGTGACACCGCGAACCTGTCGCAGCCACCCTCATGGACGCATCCATTCGGAACCGACTCGTTGGGCAAGGACATGTTGGCCCTCACGCTTCGCGGGGCCCAGCGTTCGATCCTCATCGCGCTCATGGTTTCGGTGCTCTCGACGACGATCGGCGTGACTCTCGGCGCGATTGCCGGTTACTTCCGCGGATGGACCGATGCCATCATCATGCGAATCACCGATCTGTTGCTCACCATTCCGCTGCTCATCCTCGCAGGCTGTATTTCCTGGCAATTCGACGGAGGCGGCTCATGGTGGATGCTGTCGTTGATCCTCGGCGTGTTGAGTTGGCAGGGAACGGCGCGCATCGTTCGCGGCGAATTCCTGTCGTTGCGCGAAAAGGAGTTCGTCGAAGCGGCGCGCGCCATCGGAGTCACCGACCGGCGCATCATTTTCCGGCATGTTCTGCCGAATGCGCTCGGGCCGATCATCGTGTCAGCGACCCTCTCGATCGCAGGTGCGATCCTGGTCGAGACCGCTTTGTCGTACCTGGGGCTAGGGGTGAAAGCCCCCGATTCGTCACTCGGCCTCCTCGTCAGCGATTACCAGGCCGCGTTCCAGACCCGTCCGTGGTTGTTCTGGTTCCCCGGCATCTTCATCATTCTCATCTGCCTCAGCGTCAATTTCGTCGGTGACGGTCTGCGCGACGCATTCGATCCCAAGCAAACGCGGGTGCGCGCATGACCAATGCCCTTCTGCAAGTGCGTGACCTGAGCGTCGCGTTTCCGACCGACGACGGAGTGGTTCGTGCCGTACGCGGTGTTTCCTTCGATCTTCGCCGGGGCGAAGTCCTCGGCATCGTCGGTGAAAGTGGGTGCGGCAAGTCGGTGACGAACCTCGCCATCATGGGCCTCCTGCCGAAGACGGCCCGCGTGTCGGGTTCCGTGAAAATCGGCGATGACGAGGTTGTCGGTCGTTTCCCCGGCGAAATGCGCGAGATCCGTGGCAAGCGCATCGCAATGATCTTCCAAGACCCAATGACGTCGTTGAACCCCGTGTACACCGTAGGTTGGCAATTGGTCGAAACCATCCGTGCCCATCGGGAGATGAAGAAGGACGAGGCCCGCGCAAAGGCCGTCGACCTGTTGCGACTGGTCGGCATCCCGAACCCCGACGATCGCTTCGACTCGTACCCGCACGAATTCTCGGGCGGCATGCGCCAGCGTGTCGTCATCGCGATGGCAATCGCCAACGACCCCGAAGTGTTGATCGCCGATGAGCCAACGACGGCGCTCGACGTCACCGTGCAGGCCCAGATTCTCGACACACTGCAGCGGATCCGTCGCGAGACCGGTACCGCCATCATCTTCATCACACATGACCTCGGCGTGCTCGCCGGCATGGCCGACCGTCTGCTCGTCATGTATGCGGGGCGTGTCGTCGAGTCCGGTCCGATCGAAGAGGTTTTCGACGACCCGCAGATGCCCTACACAATCGGTCTGCTTGGTGCGATTCCCGGCGAAGACAGCCACGGTCGGCGGTTGAACCAAATCAAGGGAGCCCCGCCGTCGCTGATGCGCGTTCCCGAGGGTTGTCTGTTCGCGCCGCGCTGTCCGTTGGCGCTGGAAGCGTGCGGGAACAGTGAACCTGCTGTCGTCGGACCAGAGGCATACCACGGCGTGGCCTGCCACCGCGTCGACGACATCAGGTCGATGCCCGACAGGCGATCGATCTTCCTGCGCGAAGGGGCGGTCTAGGTGGCGCTTCTCGAAGTCAGGAACCTCGTCAAGGAATTCCCCGTGCGCTCCGCAGGTGTGGTGCGCCGCGTCGTCGGCAAGGTGCAGGCGGTTTCCGATGTCTCGTTCGACCTCGCAGCGGACGAGACGTTGGGTCTCGTCGGAGAGAGCGGTTGTGGCAAGTCGACGACCGGCCGCAGCGTCTTGCAACTCTTGAAGGCAACGTCGGGTTCTGTGACATTCGATGGCCGAGAACTCACTGATTTGTCGGTGCGCGAAATGCGTCCGTTGCGGCGCGAGATGCAGATCGTGTTCCAAGACCCCTACGCCTCACTGAACCCGCGCATGCAGGTCAGTCAGACGATCGCCGAACCCTTGCGCACGCACAGTCTGG
>JBJTYJ010000029.1:0-4122 GCA_046082705.1 Actinomycetota bacterium
ACGAGACACTCGGATCCGACGGTGGCTACATCACCTCCCCGCTGCTCGACGACTGACGACCATGGTCATCGATCGGATTCCCATCCCCCTTTTCGTCGCCCGGATCATTGCGCTGCGACGCCTCGCAACGGGCGACACCCCCTCGCTCGCCGTGCCTTCACATTTTCGTCGCAAGGTCATGGTCGAACCTGCCCTGGTTGCGGCCGGCCTTCTCGACGTCGTTGATCGGCACGTGCAGCTTGGTTCCTCGTTGCGGGGTGCGATCGTGTCGGCATCGGCCGAATGTGACGCGTCGCTGTCGGACACCCTGCGAGTGCTGCTGCTGCATTGCCGCACCGGTGCACCCCTCGACGACGAAGAGGTTCTGGCCGATGCCGCGGGTCGACCAACCAATGAAGCGTTCCTCGTGCGCTCGCTCGTCGCTGCGGGAGCCGGTGGTCCCGGCACATCGTTCGCCCTGCAGCGTGCCGCCTGGGCATTGCGCGAACGGCACGCAGTTGCGTCCGAGCGTCGCATGTTTGCGGCCCAAGCCGTGTTTGCCGCCCGGATTCTGTCGTGGCTGCCCGTTGTCTTCGGTGTCTTGATGGTTGCCACCAACGGTTCCGTCCGTTCGGCGTACTTCGGTGGTGTCGCCGGTTTCGCGTGTGTCGTCATCGGGGTCGCGCTCAACGTCGCAGGCCGCAGATGGATGAGAAGGATCACATGCTCGTTCGCCTGATCGAACGGCTGCCGCTACCGCCCTTGCGGCGACGCAACGACACGTCGGCGTCCCTGGTTGAGTTCGTCGACTTGTTGGTGGTGCTGTTGAAGAGCGGCCGCACGACACACCAGTCGTTCGAGTGCATCGCACGATGGGGTGACGGTGACGTCAGCCGGGTTGCCGAGCGCGTACTGCAGCGCTGCGAACGAGGCGAGCGGCTCGCCGACGCCACCGGAGAGATGATCACCGTGTTCGGTTCCGCAGCTGTTGGAATCGCAAACACTCTTGCCGCAGCCGAACGCGACGGTCTGCCGATCGCCCCCGTTCTCGACAGACTCGTCGGCGAAGCACACTCGGAACGTCGCCGTCAGGCACAGATCGATGCGGCAAAGCTGCCGATCAAGCTGGCCTTCCCGCTCGTCGCGTGCGTTCTGCCCTCGTTCGTCGCGCTCACCGTCGTGCCCATTCTCATCGGGGCACTTTCATCGCTGACCCTCGGCCCACCAACCGGTTGACAACGAAAGGTTTTCGACATGAAGGACAAAACGATTGGTTTCTTCTCCCGCATCCAACAATCCGTTCATCGAGTCGCCAGTGGCGACGACGATGGTCAGGCAACGACGGAATACGCCCTCATACTCCTTGCGGCTGCGGTCATCGCGGTGCTCGTCATCACATGGGCAACCGCGGGAGGCGGTGCCGGGCGCATCGGCGATCTGTTCGACTCGGTCTTCGACGGTGTCCTCGACAAGACGACGCAAAGCACGGTCACGCCGTAGAGGCGGCAACGCAGCCGGCCAGGCGGCGGTCGAACTCGCACTGGTGCTGCCGCTGCTCACCATCTTTACGGTCGTCATCGTTCAGTTCAGCGTCGTTGCACGTGACCAATTGGCTCTCTGGCAGTCGGCCCGTGAAATCACGCGTGATGTCGCGCTGGCAATCGACCCCGATAGCCAGGCCGCACGACTTCGCGCCGATGACACGGAGATCATTCTCGCCGACGGCGCCGTCACCGTTGCCGTCACACGTCGTACACGTCTCACACTCGCGGGCTTCGACTTTCTGCGCCGCACGGTGACCCTGAGTGCACGGGTGAGCATGGCACTCGAGCCACCAGTAGCGTTCTCGTCGAATGTTGTCGGTGACGAGTTCCCTGCACCAGAGCCGTGACGGCACGCCAATTCTCGTGCTGCGTGTCGAGGGTGACATCACCCTTTCTTCACTGCCACGGCTCACCGATGCACTCAACCGCGAATCGGGCAAGGCCGACGCTCCGTTCGTGCTGCTCGACCTCGATGCCGTCGACGTCATCGACGATGCGGGTCTCGGCGCCCTCATGGGTTTCGCTGCGCGCATGCGCGCCGCGCGGCGTGACGTAGCGGTCGTTGCATCGATGCCCCGCGTGCGCGAACGTCTCGCCGACACGCGCTTCGACAAGGCCGTCGACATGGTGTCGTCGTTGGGCGATGCCGAACGGCTCGTTCGATGACGGCATCACGCACGATCCTCGTTTTCGGCGATCAACTCAACCGTGCGATTGGTGCACTGTCGTCGGGACGACCCGGTGTCGACCGTGTGCTCTTCATCGAATCCTTCGAGAAGCTCTCAGCCCAGGCGTGGCATCCGCAACGGCTGCACTTCTACGTCTCGTCGATGCGCCACTTTGCCGAAGATCTGCGGCGTGACGGCTTCGACGTCGACTACGTGAAGTCACCGTCGTTTCGTGCGGCAATCAGCGAACATCGCAAGCTCCACCCGGGTACCGAAATTGTCGCAACCGAACCGAACAGTGTTGGCGCACGCGAGTTGCTCGCCCGACTCGGGGTTGCAACGATCGCCTCGAATCAGTTTCTCCTCCACCACCTTGGGTTCGCCGACTGGGTCGATGCCCGTCGAGCGAAGGGCTACAAGACGTTCAAGCTCGAGGACTTCTACCGCCATCAGCGCGCCACACTCGGCGTGTTGATGGACGGCGACGAACCCGCGGGAGGGCGATGGAACTTCGACGACGAGAATCGTGAACCACCACCGCGCGACGGCCACGACCGCTGGTCGACTCCCCTCGTCGACGAACTCGATGACATCGACCGACAGGTGATCGACGACATCGCCGGCCACGCAGGGACGGGTGCTTTGCCCGTCGGTTGGTGGGCGACCACCCGGGATGGTGCAGTGCGCCGCCTCGACCACTTCATCGAGAACCTGTTGCCGCAATTCGGCCCGCACGAAGATGCAATGCTCAGCGACAATTGGCACCTCGCCCATTCGTTGCTGTCGCCGTATCTCAACAACGGTTTGTTGATGCCCGACGAGGTGGTTCGTGCCGCCGAGCGCGCACACCGCGAGGGTCGTGCCGACATCGCATCGGTCGAGGGTTTCGTGCGTCAGATCATCGGCTGGCGCGAGTACGTGTGGGGTCTCTACTGGATGTGGATGCCGGCCTACCGCGACGAAAATGCGCTCGGGGCCGACCTCGACCTGCCACCCGCATTCGCCACCGGGACAACTTCGATGAATTGCGTCGGCAAGGTCGTCGAGGGCATCAACGAACGTTCTTGGGCGCACCACATCCAGCGGCTCATGATTCTCGGCAACCTCGCGCTCACCGCGGGCGTCGAACCGCGCCAGTTCACCGACTGGATGTCGCGTGTGTTCGTCGATGCGGCCGAGTGGGTGATGGTTCCCAATGTCGTTGGGATGGCCCTCTTTGCCGATGGTGGGCGAATGGCAACGAAGCCCTACGCATCGGGTGGTGCCTACATCGACAAGATGAGCGACTACTGCAAGGGTTGCCGCTACGACCGCAAGAAGCGCACGGGTGACGATGCCTGCCCTTTCACCACCCTCTACTGGGACTTCCTCGACAGGCATTCGGCCACGTTCAGCCGCAACCCGCGCATCGCCACGCAGGTACGTGCCGCGCAGAAACTGACCGACATTGCCGAGGTGCGCGTCCGGGCACGCGAGGTGAAGACCTTGCTGCGCGAGGGTCTCCTCTGAACCTGTCGCGGGTCGATTGGTAAGGATTCACGAAGAATCGGCGGTGCGCACTCGAATGGGCACCGCAACGTCGGTACGGTTTGTTTCATGGCCTCCGCGAGCAACACGGCTCCCGCGAGCAACATCGATGCACCTCGGGTGCTCGTCGCCGAAGACGACCCGGCCGTGCGCTCTGCGGTCGTGCGCGTGCTGGAGCTAGAGGGATACCGCGTCACGGCGGTGAACGACGGTGCCGCGGCACTTGCCGCAATCACATCGTCGCCCCCCGATGCGGTGGTGATGGACGTGATGATGCCCTTTGCCGACGGCCTCACGGTGTGCAAAGAAGCACGGCTCCGCGGATCACGCGTACCCATTCTTTTGTTGACGGCGAAACACGAGGTCAACGACCGCGTTGCAGGCCTCGATGCCGGCGCCGACGA
>JBJTYJ010000030.1:0-4705 GCA_046082705.1 Actinomycetota bacterium
GCCATCTGCAACGTGCTCGCTGCCATCAAGACCGCGAAGTTGCTCAACCTCGGTGCCGACGACGCGCTCATCACCATTGCCACCGACGGTTCGGCGCTGTATCCCAGCGAGCGGGTGAAGACGCTCGCACACCGCTTCGGCAACGACTTCACGCGCGCTGACGCGGCCGAGGTGTACGGCGAGCATCTCGCCAACGTGAACACCGACGCGATGATCGACTGCACCGAGCGCGACCGCAACCGCATCTTCAATCTCGGCTATTACACCTGGGTCGAACAGCAGGGCACGCCGCTCGACGTGTTCGAGGCGCGCCGCTCTCAAGACTTCTGGCGGGGTATCCGCGCCTACATGCCGGTGTGGGACGAAATGATTGCCGATTTCAACGCGCGCGTCGCAGCGCACAAGTAGCCCATGCGCACAGTCGTCGCCGGCCGCCTGCGGTGCGCGTCGTGCGGCACGGTGGTTCCCGTTTCGACGGCGCTGTCGTGGCGGTGCCCCAATGCGGTTGGTGGTGACCGCCACCACGTGTTGATGATCGACAGTGACGTGTCGGGGCCCGAGTTCACGCCCGACGATTCCGACAACCCGTTCGTTGCGTTCCGACGAATGTTGGCGTGGGATGCGTTTGCTGCGTCGACGGGCATGACCGACGACGAGCGTCGGTCATTTATCGAGCGCATCGATGCGCTTGTGGCCTCGGTTGCGGGTACGGGTTTCCGTTTCACCCCCGTTGCGCGCGAGTCACGGCTGTCAGGCGAATTGGGCTTCACCGCCACCGGTGGGGTGTGGGTGAAGGATGAAACGCACAACGTCGCGGGTTCGCACAAGGCGCGGCACCTCTTCACCGAGCTGTTGCACTTGCTGCTCGCCGAGTCACGCGGTCTCGCCCCGTGGAATGCCTCGACTCGTCCCGAGCTGGCGATCGCTTCGTGCGGCAACGCAGCCATTGCGGCATCGACTCTTGCGGCCGCGGTGCGCTGGCCGATTCGAGTGTTCGTCCCGCAGTCGGCCGACGGTGTCGTCGTCGACACGTTGAACGGTTTGTGTGCGACGATTGAGCGCTGTCCTCGACGCGACGACGACCTGCCGGGTGACCCGTGCGTGTTGCGCTTCCGCGAGCGCGTTGCCGCCGGCGCGGTGCCGTTCGGTGTTCAGGGCACTGAAAATGCATGGTGCCTCGACGGGGGCCGCGTGATTGGTTGGGAGATCGTCCACCAACTAGGCACCGGCGCACTGACGAAGATGTTCGTGCAGGTCGGGGGTGGCGCTTTTGCCGCAGGTATCGGTGAGGCATTGGTGCTGTCGGGGTCACGCACCGCGCTCGTCGCGGTGCAAACGCAAGGGTGTGCACCATTGGAACGCGCGTGGCGTGTCGCGGCAGAAACCGGTGGCACCGCGAACGCCGGACCGCGGTGGGCCGAGTGCATGTGGCCGTGGGAATCAGAACCCGTTTCGCTGGCCGACGGCATTCTCGACGATGAAACCTACGACTGGGTAGGCGTGTGTGACGCGATGACAAAGACCGGCGGATTCCCCGTTGTCTCGCCCGAGACCGATGTCGTTGCGGCATATGCAATGGCGCATCGTGCGACCTCGATCGACGTGTCACCCACGGGCAGTGCAGGCCTTGCAGGTCTGATCACGGAGCGAGGCACCGAACGTGTCGCGCCGTCCGAGCGCGTTGGCGTCGTGTTCAGCGGTGTCAGGCGTGGCGTGGATCTGCCGGAACTTCGTTGAGGCGGCCATCGGCGACGTTGTACACGAAGCCACGAATGTGACCCTTGTACTCGATGAAGGGTGAGTGCAAGAGGCGACCGATGCTCTGGCGGACGTCTTCGTAGGGGTCGTCGAAGGCTTCGAGCGACCACCACGGCTTGAGCCCGCTCTCGAGTGCAAGTTCGGCATAGAACTTCGACTCTTCGATTTTTTGCAGTCCGCAATCGGTGTGGTGAATGAGGACGATTTCTTTCGTGTTCAACAGTCTCTGGGAAAGGACGAGTGAACGCACCACATCGTCGGTCACGACACCACCGGCATTGCGAATGATGTGGGCATCGCCGTGGGCCAAACCGAGCATCTGGAAAATGTCCATGCGGCAGTCCATGCATGCGACAACGGCAAGGTGCCGACGCGGCGCGAGGGCGAGGCCGTGGTCGGCAAACTGAGTGACGAAGTTCTCGTTGTAACCGAGAAGTTCGTCGGTGCTCGGCAAGAACTGATCGTCTTCGTCGTTCGTCACCCGATCATTCTGCCCGAAGTGGGCTGTCGGCGGGGTTGCCGCACTAGCCTCACGCCCATGACGTCGTCGAAGCCATTCCCCGCCGGTTCCGTTCCCGCCTCCATGGATGCCGGAATGGGCGACCCCCGATTCGACGTCTTTGGACGGTTGATGAAGAACCGTGTCGTGATGCTGGGGACCGACGTGAACGACGACATGGCCAACCAGATCTGTGCCCAGTTGCTGTATCTCGAGGGCGAAGACCCGAATGCCGACATTTGGCTCTACATCAACAGCCCGGGCGGGTCGATCACCGCGGGCATGGCCATCTACGACACCATGCAGTTCGTTTCGTGCGACGTTGCCACCGTGTGCATGGGCCTTGCTGCGTCGATGGGGCAGTTCCTCCTCACCGCGGGCACCAAAGGCAAGCGCTACACGCTGCCGAACGCGCGCATCATGATGCACCAGCCGCTTGCGGGCCTCCGCGGCCAGGCCACCGACATCGCAATCCAGGCCGAGCAGTTGGCGCACATCAAGCGCAAGATGGCCGAACTCACGTCGTTGCACTCGGGCAAGGCGATCGAGCAGATTCAGGCCGACAGCGAACGTGACCGCTGGTTCACCGCCGAAGAGGCACAGCAATACGGCCTCGTCGACAAGGTCATTGTGAAGCGGGGGGAAATCCGCTGAGATCCACGCCGCAGGTATCCTTCACCCACTGAAGGGCCCGCCCGGCTGCCTTGTTCGCTTGCAAGGCCTCTTTGGTGAAGGCTTCGACGTCTTCGCTGTTCGCCGTGTTGAGGTTCGTTGCATCCTCGAGCATGGAAGTGAGCATCTTCCAGTCGTTCGCCACCGCTGACGGCGCCACCTCGCCGAGTCGGCGATAGCGCGACACCAAAACGTCGGCATCGGACTGTGTCGCGGGCATCGCCGCAATGCCCGGCATCTCCTTCGCGAGCTGGCGACAGAAGTTCGTTGCCGTGCGGTCTGTGCCGCCGCAGGAAGTTGCGAGTGCGACGACGATGCAGATTGCCGAGATTGTGCTGCGTCGACACACATGGGGGAGAAGTCGCGTGTTCGTCACCGACTTCATCTTTTCACAGTGAGTCGAACCCCGACGGGCAGGAGCAGAACGTGTTCGCAAGCATCAATTCCTCGACGTTGTTCGGCATCGAGGGCGCGCCCGTCAGTGTCGAGGTGCACATCGGTGCGGGGCTTCCCGGTTTCAGTGTCGTCGGACTTCCCGACGAGGCATGTCGCGAGGCACGCGATCGTGTTCGCGCCGCGTTGCTGTCGAGCGGATTCGAGTGGCCGAACCGTCGCATCACGGTGAACCTTGCACCGAGCGACAGGCGCAAGGGTGGGTCGGGCCTCGATCTTGCACTCGCAATCGGCATTCTCGTCGCGCAGGGGAAGATCGAACAGGTGGCCACCGATGGCATCGGTTTCGTTGCGGAACTCGGGCTCGACGGCTCCTTGAAACACGTTCCCGGGACCGCGCCACTCGTTGCCGCGATGCGCGACCTGCACGTCGTCGTCGCATCGGCTGCAGGTGGTGACGCGCTCGTTGCCGCGCCACGCCGTGTCGCGGTTGCAGATGCGTTGGGTGACGTCGTGCTTGGTTTGCAGCGCATCGTTGAATGGCGGGAACCGGAATTCGACGTTGCTGTCGAAGAAGTTGCAGCGACGGTCGACATGGGCGACGTGCGGGGCCAGCCTGTCGCGCGTCGGGCTGCCGAGGTTGCAGCCGCTGGTGGCCACAACCTGTTGTTGGTCGGTGGGCCGGGTGGTGGCAAGACGATGCTCGCCGAACGCATCGCGGGTTTGTTGCCGCCCCTCGACGGCCACGATGCATTGACCGCGACGATGATTCGCTCGGCGGCGGGTCAGCGTCTCGGCGGGCTCGTGCGAGTTCCTCCGTTCCGGGCCCCGCATCACAGCGCCTCGATGATCGCGATGGTCGGGGGTGGCTCGGGGGTCGTGCGTCCGGGTGAGGTATCGCTCGCCCACGGTGGCGTGTTGTTCCTCGACGAAGTGGGGGAGTTTGCACCGAGCGTTCTCGATGCGTTGCGGCAGCCGTTGGAGAGCGGCGAAATCCGCCTCGCGCGTTCCGGGGCCACGCTCACGTTGCCGGCGCGTTTTCTCCTCGTCGGCGCGACGAACCCGTGCCCGTGCGGTGGCGGTGCTCCGGGTTCCTGCGTGTGCAACGACGCGGCGCGTCAGCGTTACCTGCGTCGGCTGTCGGGTCCGTTGCTCGATCGCTTCGACCTGCGTGTGGCGGTTGCGGCAACGTCTCCTGCCGATCTCGTCGATACGGGTCCCGCGGAATCGACTGCCGAGATGCGAAGCCGTGTCGATGCGGCGCGGTGCATCGCCGATGCGTGACAGGGGAAATCGAACGCACGACTGTCGATCACCGAACTCGACGAGCATGCACCGTTGTCGGTCGAGGCGCGTGAATTGCTGCTCGCCGAACTCGAGGCG
>JBJTYJ010000031.1:0-5535 GCA_046082705.1 Actinomycetota bacterium
GCGACGTTCATCGCCGCAAGCGGCAGCGAGATCATCGAGCGTGCGCACGATGCGGTGGGGGGATTCATAGAAGATGACGGTGCGCTCTTCGGCCGCGATGTCGGCGAGTCGTCGTTCGCGGTCGCCTCCCGATCGCGGGAGAAAGCCCTCGAAGACGAATCGTGTCGTCGGTAGGCCACTGACGACGAGTGCCATCACGAGTGCGGCAGGGCCGGGCACCGCACTGACGGAGAGTCCAGCATCGATGACCGCTCGCACGACGACGGCACCGGGGTCGGAGATGGCGGGCGTGCCCGCATCGGTGATGAGGGCAACCGTCTTCCCGGTCGCGATGGCGTCGATGATGCGTTTCGTCGCGTCACGTTCGGTGTGCTCGTTCACCACCACGTAGTGCCGGTCGGCGATTCCAAGGTGCTTGACCAGCCGTCCCGAGTGGCGCGAGTCCTCGCAGGCGATGAGGTCGGCCGCAGCAAGGGCATCGCGTGCGCGCTGCGAGATGTCGCCGAGGTTGCCGATGGGGGTGGCGACGAGAACGAGTGCGCCGCTCATTCGGCCGTGTTCGATTCGGTGTCACGCACGGCAACCGTGTCGCCGACGATGAGTTCCCATCGTGCGAAAGAGCCCGGTGCAGCCTCGATGACGCGCGAGGCCCGCGCAACGGGAAGGCCGAGTCGGTTCGGTTTCAGGTGGCGGATTGCAACGATGGTGTCCGCTGCATCAAGAAATGCGACGTCGACTGCGAAGCGCATGCCGAACGAGTGAACCCAGCGACAGCGGTCGATGACGAGGGGCACCGATGCGTCGGGAAACGCCTTCATGCCGCGGCGACGGTCGCGCCGTGATGTGGCGATGTTCGTGCTCGCGACGACGTGCGTGTCGTGCACGATCCACCCGCCAACGAGCTGCTTCATGTGGATCACGCTAACCAGCCGCCGCGTGCCTAGACGTTGAAGCGGAACTCCATCACGTCACCGTCGAAGCCTTCGTAGTCCTTGCCTTCGAGGCGAATCTTGCCGAGTTCCTTGGCCTTGGTCCACGAGCCGATCTCGAGCAGTTCGTTCCATTGGATGACTTCGGCGCGGATGAAGCCGCGCTGGAAGTCGGTATGGATGCGGCCGGCACACTCGGGTGCCTTCGAACCAGCACGAAAGGTCCATGCCCGCGATTCCTTTTCGCCGGTGGTGAAGTACGTCCGCAGGCCGAGCAGGTGGTACGCGCTGCGCACCATGCGGGGGAGAGCACCTTCACCGAGCCCGAGTGCACCCAGCATTTCGGCGCGGTCGGCTTCGTCGAGCTGTACGGCCTCGGCCTCCAACTGCACGCTCATGCCGAGCACCTCGACTTCGCCCTCACTCTTCGATCCGGGTGGCGCGATTTCACTGCGCACACGATCTTCGAGAGCGGGGATGCGATCGAGTTCGTTTTCACCCACGTTCACGACGGCGAGCACGCGGCGGTTGGTGAGGAGGAAGTGCGGTGCAAGCGCCTCGCGAACGTCGGCGCTGAGGCCGGCGCGATAGAGCGGCATGCCCTGGCTGAGCGCGGCGTGGGCGGCTTCGAGCGCGGCTGCTTCCTCGGCGACGTTCTTGTCGAGCTTGGCAACCTTCTGCGAACGTCCGAGACGCGACTCGACGGTTTCAAGGTCGGCGAGTGCGAGTTCCAGTTCGACGACGCGCAGGTGTTCCAGCGGGTCGGATGGGCCGGGCACGTCGTCGTCTTCGAAGGCGCGCAGAACGAACACGATGGCGTCGACTTCACGGATGTTGGCGAGGAACTTGTTGCCGAGGCCTTCGCCCTTGCTCGCGCCTTCGACCAAGCCGCCGATGTCGACGACCTGAACCGAGGCATGGACCACGTTCTTCGACTTCGACATCACGGCCAACTGATCGAGGCGCGGGTCGGGCACCTTGGCGACGCCGATGTTCGGGTCTTTCGTGGCGAACGCATAGGGGGCCGCGAGGGCACCCCCACCCGTGAGGGCGTTGTAAAGAGAGGACTTGCCCGCATTGGGGAGTCCGACGAGGCCGAAGCGTTCCATGGGCTCCCGAGGGTACTTGTGGTCGGGCCGAAACCCTTGAAAACAGTGGGTTTCAGGAGTGGATCGGGCCAGCGCAATTGTTACTATGGCGGTAGTGGTAATTCACCCCCGAACCACGACGCAACCCAGCAGAGCACGGAGCCGCCGATGAGCACGTTTGATCTCGACCTCAGCAAGTACCAACTCGGTTGGAGCGACAGTGTCGAATACGCCTTCGCGCCGGAGAAGGGTCTGAACGACGGCGTCGTCGAGCAGATCTCGTGGTGGAAGGGCGAACCCGACTGGATGCGCAAGTTGCGCCTGCGTTCGCTGCAGACCTTCGAGCGCAAGCCGATGGCCAAGTGGTTCGCCGACAACATGCCCGACATCGATTTCCAGGACATCTACTACTACCTGCGTCCCGCCACCGAGCAGGTCGACGAGTGGGACGATCTGCCCGAGCAGATGAAGGCCACGTACGAAAAGTTGGGCATCCCTGAGGCCGAGCGCAAGTACCTCGCCGGTGTCACCGCTCAGTACGAATCGGAAGTCGTCTTCCACCGCAACCGCGAAGACCTCGAAGCGCAGGGAATTCTCTTCTGCGACATGGACACCGCGTTGCGCGAGTACCCCGACCTCGTCAAGCAGTACTTTGGCACCGTCATTCCGCCCGGTGACAACAAGTTCGCCGCACTGAACACCTCGGTGTGGTCGGGTGGATCTTTCATCTACGTACCGCCGGGCGTTGAGTGCGAAATGCCGCTGCAGGCCTATTTCCGCATCAACTCGGAAAACGCCGGCCAGTTCGAGCGCACGCTCATCATCGCCGACGAGGGCTCGAAGGTGCACTACATCGAAGGTTGCTCGGCGCCCGTGTACACCAGCGACTCGCTGCACTCGGCGGTGGTGGAAATCATCGTGAAGCCCAGTGCCCGCGTCACCTACACCACCATCCAGAACTGGTCGCCCAACGTGTACAACCTCGTCAACAAGCGCGCCCGTGTCGAGGCCGAAGGCCACATGGAATGGATCGACGGCAACATCGGCTCGAAGCTCACGATGAAGTACCCGGCCGTCTACCTGGTTGGCCCGAAGGCCACGGGCGAAGTGCTGTCGGTCGCCTACGCAGGCGCAGGCCAGCACCAAGATGCCGGTGCAAAAATGGTCCACGCCGCACCGGAAACGTCGTCGAAGATCGTCTCGAAGTCGATCTCGAAAGACGGTGGCATCACCACCTACCGCGGTCTCGTGCGCGTCGACGAGGGTGCGTATGGCTGCAAGAGCCACGTGCAGTGCGATGCGCTGATCCTCGACGAAACCAGCGAGTCGCGCACGCTTCCCTACATGGAAGTTGGCGAACGCGATGCGCAGATCGGCCACGAAGCAACCGTGTCGAAGATCGCCGACGAGCAGTTGTTCTACCTGCAGAGCCGCGGCCTGTCACAAGAGCAGGCGATGTCGATGGTCGTCAACGGCTTCATCGAGCCCGTCACCCGCACGCTGCCGATGGAGTACGCCGTCGAATGGAGCCGCCTCATCGAACTGCAGATGGAAGGTTCGGTCGGCTGATGCCGATGAAGACCGAGTGCAAGCATTACGAAACGCGCACCTACGCAAACGGTGACGCGATGCGCAAGTGCACGCTCGATCTTGCTCCCGACGCACCCTGGCGCTGTCCCGACAACTGCGATCGCTACGAGCGCCGTTTGGCCGATGCGGCGTGGGTGCGCGGGGGTGCGTTCGCACCGCGCACGCCCGAAGAGCCGCCCGGTCTCGACGACGGTTCCGCCGCAGCCGTGCTTGACGCGGCGGAAGACATCGTCAACGCGGCGGGTTTCGACCTGATGGAAGAACTCACCAACGCCAAGAAGCGTCGTTGGTGGAAACTCCGCCGCAATAAGTAACGCACACCACCCCCAAGGATCCCCCGACATGACCACCCCCACCCGACTCAGCGACGTCGCACTTCCGACGGTCGACGAAGAGATCTGGCGCTACAGCCGCATCGGCGAACTCGACCTCGGCAAGTACGCCGCAGGCCGCGTCGACACGGTCGTCGAGGCCCCCGGCGCCGCAGCGGACATCGTGTCGCGCGGTTCGTTTGCCGACTGCGGCAAGGCGATGCCGATCGCCGTCGATGCCTTCGCCGAGATCAGCGCCATCCAGTCGACGGGTGACACCGCCGACGTGACGGTCGTTCGCGTGCCGCGCGGCAAGGCAATCGCCAGCCCAATCGTCATCACCCGCACCGTCAACGCTGCGGGCGTCGTGGCAACTCCGCGTCTCGTTATCGATGCCGCAGAGAACAGCGAAGTCACGGTCATCGAACGCTTCGTCAGCGGCAACGACGTCGACGCACTTGTCGTTCCCATCGTCGAAATGTCGGCGGCACAGGCGGCGCGCATCACGTACCTCGCCATCAACGAACTGGGCAACCGCACCTGGAAAATAGCCCACCAGCAGTCGCTCGGCGAACGCGATTCGACGACGCGCATCTACACCGTCGCCCTCGGCGGTGACTACGCGCGCGTGCGCACCGAGGCACGGCTCGTAGGCACCGGTGCATCCACGCAACAGGTGGCCCTCTACTTCGCCGACAACAACCAGATGCACGACTTCCGCACGCTGCAAACCCACGTTGCCCCGCGCACGCACAGCGACATGCTGTTCAAGGGCGCGGTTGCAGGTACCTCGAAGAGCGTCTACACCGGCCTCATCCGCATCGAGAAAGACGCGCACGGTTCGCAGGCCTACCAAACGAACCGCAACCTCACGTTGTCCGAGGGTGCCTGGGCCGAAAGCGTGCCGAACCTCGAGATCGAAACGAACGACGTGAAGTGCAGCCATGCCAGCACGGTCGGACCCATCGACGACGACCAGCGCTTCTACCTCGAGTCGCGCGGCATCCGCCCCGAAGTCGCCGAGCGCCTCGTGGTTCTCGGTTTCTTCAACGAGGTCATCGAACGTCTGCCGAACCTTCCCGTCGTCGCAGGTTTGCGCGACAAGGTTGCGGCGAAGTTGGGTGGTGCGTTGTGAGCACGAAAATCGGCAAGGCATCGGACTTTACGTCCGGTAGTGCAACCAAGGTCGTGGTGAACGGCACCAACGTTGCGGTCGTGCGCATCGGCGACGACTTCTACGCCATCAACGACACGTGCAGTCATGGCAACGTTTCGCTGTCCGAGGGTGTCGTTGTCACCGAGACGAAGGAACTCGAGTGCGTGAAGCACGGCAGTGCCTTCAACCTGGAAACCGGGTGCCCGAACACGTTGCCCGCCACCCAACCCGTCGCCGTCTACAGCGTCACCGTGAAGGGTGACGAGGTCTTCATCGAGGAGTCCGCACAATGAGCACACTGAAGATCACCAATCTCCAGGCCGGCATTCCCGGCAAGCAGATCCTCAATGGCATCGAACTCTCGGTGAAGTCGGGCGAAGTGCACGCCATCATGGGCCCCAACGGTGCCGGCAAGTCGACGATGTCGGGTGTCATCATGGGCAAGCCCGGTTACGAGGTCA
>JBJTYJ010000032.1:0-8170 GCA_046082705.1 Actinomycetota bacterium
ATCGTGCATCCCGCCATCTTTGTCGCACGACCAACAAAGGGAAAGAGGAGGAAAGAGAAAGAGGTGTAGAGACTTGAGTCACTCCCGCTCAACTTTTTGTCACTCGGGTTGGCAACCCAACCGAGGCCCGTCTAAAGTTGAGTCACTACCACTCAAGTTTGTGTCCCACACAGTCAGGAGACCCCCATGGCAAAGGCAGTCGGCATCGACCTCGGAACAACCAACTACGTCGTCGCAGTCCTCGAAGCAGGCGAACCCGTCGTCATTCCCAACTCTGAAGGTGCCCGTACCACCCCCTCGGTCGTGGCCTTTTCCAAGACCGGCGAAGTCCTGGTCGGCGAGGTCGCCAAGCGCCAAGCGATCACCAACCCCGACCGCACCTTCCGCTCGGTCAAGCGCCACATGGGTGAGGCCTGGAAGTCGGATGACATCGACGGCAAGCGCTACTCACCACAAGAGATCAGCGCCCGCACCCTCATGAAGTTGAAGCGCGATGCCGAGGCCTACCTCGGTGACACCGTCACGCAGGCCGTCATCACGGTTCCCGCGTATTTCGACGACGCCCAGCGCACCGCCACCAAAGAGGCGGGTCAGATTGCCGGTCTCGAAGTGCTGCGCATCATCAACGAGCCCACCGCCGCGGCACTTGCCTACGGCCTGGAAAAGGGCAGCGAAGACGAGACCGTTCTCGTGTTCGACCTCGGTGGCGGCACGTTCGACGTGTCGGTGCTGGAGATCGGCGACGGTGTTTTCGAAGTGAAGAGCACGCACGGCGACACCAGCCTCGGCGGCGACGATTGGGACCAGCGCGTCATCGACTGGTTGGTGCAGCAGTTCAAGGCCGCGCACAACATCGACCTCGGCAACGACCGCATGGCCGCGCAACGTCTGAAGGAAGCCGCCGAAAAGGCAAAGATCGAACTGTCACAGGTGCAGCAGACACAGATCAACCTGCCGTTCATCACCGCAACACCCGAAGGTCCGTTGCACCTCGACGAAACATTGACGCGCGCCAAGTTCCAGGAAATGACCAGTGACTTGATCGAGCGTTGCCGCATTCCGTTCGAGCAGGCAATCAAGGACGCGGGTCTGTCGAAGGGCCAAATCAACCACGTGATCCTCGTCGGTGGTTCCACCCGCATGCCCGCGGTGCAGGATCTCGTTCAGTCGCTCACCGGCAAGGAACCGAACAAGTCGGTGAACCCCGACGAAGTGGTTGCTGTCGGCGCCGCCATCCAGGCGGGCGTGTTGAAGGGCGACGTGAAGGACGTTCTGCTTCTCGACGTCACACCACTGTCACTCGGCATCGAGACCAAGGGTGGCGTCATGACAAAACTCATCGAGCGCAACACCACCATCCCCACGCGTCGCACCGAAGTGTTCACCACTGCAGAAGACATGCAACCGTCGGTCGAAATCCACGTGCTGCAGGGCGAGCGCGAGATGGCGGCGTACAACAAGACGCTCGGCAAGTTCCAGCTCGTCGACCTGCCGCCTGCACCGCGTGGCGTGCCGCAGATCGAGGTCACCTTCGACATCGACGCGAACGGCATCGTGCACGTGTCGGCAAAGGACCGTGCAACGAACAAGGAACAGTCGATGACCATCACCGGCCAGTCGTCGCTCGACAAGGACGCGATCAACCAGATGGTGAAGGACGCCGAAGCCCACGCCGACGAAGACCGCAAGCGTCGCGCCGAAGCCGAAGTGCGCAACAATGCCGACTCGCTCGTTTACCAAACCGAAAAGGTTCTGCGCGACCAGGGCGACAAGGTGAGCGCCGACGAGAAGGCCGCGGTCGAAACGCCGTTGGCCGACCTCAAGGCCGCGCTGGCGGGCAACGATGTCGACACGATCAAGAATGCGACGGAGAAGTTGATGTCGGCCAGCCAGGCATTCAGCCAGAAGCTGTATGAGGCGGCCGCGCGCGACACCAACGCTGCGGGAACGTCGGCAAGCGGCCAGACGCCCGGCGACGACGACATCGTCGATGCCGAAATCGTCGACGAGAAGTGATCCGACGCCGTCATGACGGAAGGCACCACAGAGAACACAGACGTTGAGGAGGTCGTGGCCGATGCGGCCAAGACCGAATCATCCGAGTCCGTCGATCCGCTGGTCGCGGAACGCGACGCTGCACTCGCCCAGCGCGACGAGTACATGACGCAGCGCGACGAATATAAAGACATTGCGCTGCGACTGCAGGCCGACTTCGAGAACTATCGCAAGCGTGCCGCGGCGCAGACTGCCGACGAGATCGACCGTGCCACGGGAAAAATCGCCGAGGCGTTGTTGCCGGTGCTCGATGCCTGTGAAGCTGCTTTCTCGCACGGCGTCGAAGGAGTCGAGCCCATTTGGTCGGCTCTCATCGGCGCGCTGCAGAAGCAGGGCCTCGAAGCACTCGACCTGCAAGGAAAGACGTTCGACCCAGAATGTGCCGAAGCCGTGATGCACGAACCCGCAGATGGCAACTCGAACGGCGAGACGATCGTCGTCGAGGTGTTGCGCACGGGGTACCGCTGGAAGGGTCGCGTACTGCGCGCCGCAATGGTGAAGGTGAAGGGCTAGGCCCATGGCACCGCAACGCGAGTGGTTCGAAAAGGACTACTACGCGGTGCTCGGCGTGTCGCAGTCGGCAACCGCGAAGGAGATCACGAAGGCGTACCGCAAGCTCGCCCGTGAACTGCATCCCGACGCGAACCCCGGCAACGCGGCAGCCGAGGACCGGTTCAAGGAAGTCTCGGCTGCCTACGACGTTCTCGGTGACGAAGAAAAGCGCAAGGAGTACGACCAGGTTCGCGCGATGGGGCCGATGGGCTTCGCCGGTGACGGTGGGCCGGGCGGTTTCCGCTTCGACATGGGCGACGGTCTCGGCGACCTGCTCGGCCAGATGTTCGGTGGCCGTGGCCGCAGCGGTGCACGTGGCACCGGGCCACAACGCGGCGGCGACATCGAGGCGGTGTTGACGCTCGACTTTGCCGACGCGGCACACGGCATCACGACGTCGCTGCACCTCACGTCCGAGGCGTCGTGCACGGGGTGCAACGGCAGCGGTGCGCGCGCCGGCACGACACCGCAGTCGTGCCCGCAATGCGGTGGCCGTGGCGCGGTCGACAGCAACCAGGGATTTTTCTCCGTTTCGTCGCCGTGCCAGCGCTGCCAAGGTCGTGGTGTGATCATCGAGTACCCGTGCGTGTCGTGCAAGGGGTCCGGTATCGAGCACCGTGCGCGCGAAGTCAAGGTGCGCATCCCTGCGGGTGTCGACAATGGTCAACGCATCCGGCTGAAGGGCCGCGGTGCACCCGGACGCAACGGCGGTCCTCCCGGTGATCTGTTCGTCGAATGCAAGGTCACAACGCATCCGACTTTCACGCGCGACGGATTGAACCTGCTCGTTCGCGTCCCCCTTGCGTTCCATGAAGCGGCGCTCGGCGCCGACGTCGACGTTCCGACACTCGACGGACCGGGCGTCACTTTGAAAGTGAAAGCCGGAACTCAATCGGGCAGCAAACACCGCGTGAAGGGTCGTGGCATCGTCACCGACAGCAAGTCGGGCGATCTCATCGTCACCGTCGACGTTGCCGTGCCCGCGAAGTTGACCGACGACGAACGGTCCGCCATCGAAGACCTTGCGAAGGTGGCCGCCAACCCACGGGGACGTTGAGAGGGGCGTTCATGGCAGAGAAGAGATCACGACAAGAGACGGTCTACGTCATTTCCGTCGCCGCCGAGTTGGCGGGCATGCACCCGCAAACGTTGCGCATCTACGAAAGACGCGGCCTCGTCAACCCCGGTCGCACGACGGGCGGCAACAGGCGCTACACCGATGCCGACATCGCGCGGTTGCGTCGTATCGCGCAATTGGCCGCCGACGGCCTGAATCTCGAAGGCATCCGCATGGTGATGCAGTTGGAGGACGAAGTCGCCGAACTGCGACGTCAGGTTGCAGAACTGCGCGGACGCGTCAACGGTGAACCGGCCCGCGGTGAGATCGTTCCCCTGCGTCAGGCCGTTGTCGTATTCGGCCAACGGCCCAGCATTTTCGACCGCGATCGCTACTGAGAACGACGACTGAGATTTTCGAAAGGACGGTGACGACATGGCAATCGATCCGAAGAAGTGGACACAAAAAACACAGGAGGCAGTCACCGCGGCGATGGAAGACGCCCGCGGTCGCAGCAATCCAGAATTGACCCCCGACCATGTGATGGGTGCCTTGCTGCGCCAGGAAGGCACCATCGTCCCCGCGGTGTTGCAGACCGTCGGTGTCGCACCGTTGATGTTGCGCAACAAGGCCGACGAGGCCGTCGCTAAGTTGCCCAATGCGTACGGCGGTGAAGAACCGCGGATGAACCGCGAGTTGAACAACGTCTTTGCGAACGCCGACAAGACGCGCAAAGACCTGCGCGACGACTACCTGTCGGTCGAACACCTTCTCTACGCGATGAACCAGCGGGTGGGGATCGGTAGCGACGAGCTGCTTGAGGCGATTCGTCGCGTGCGTGGGTCGCACCGCGTCACGTCGCCGAACCCGGAAGAGCAGTTCCAGGCGTTGGAGAAGTACGGCCAGGATCTCACCGCGCGGGCACGCGAAGGAAAGATCGACCCCGTCATCGGCCGCGACGACGAGATTCGCCGCGTCATCCAGGTGTTGTCGCGGCGCACGAAGAACAACCCCGTACTGATCGGCGAACCGGGAGTCGGCAAGACGGCAATCGTCGAGGGTCTGGCCCGACGTATCGCCGATGGCGACGTGCCGGAAGGTTTGAAGAACAAGCGCCTCGTCGCGCTCGACATCGGATCGATGCTGGCCGGCGCGAAGTATCGCGGTGAGTTCGAAGAGCGCCTGAAGGCGGTGTTGAAGGAAATCACCGATGCACAGGGTGACGTCATCACCTTCGTCGACGAAATGCACACGCTCGTCGGTGCCGGCGGCGCCGAAGGTGCAATGGACGCGGGCAACATGATCAAACCGATGCTGGCCCGTGGAGAGTTGCGCATGATCGGCGCGACGACGCTCGACGAATACCGCAAGTACGTCGAGAAGGATGCGGCGCTCGAGCGGCGCTTCCAGCAGGTCTACGTCGGAGAGCCGACGGTTCAGGACACGATTGCGATTCTCCGTGGCCTGAAAGAGCGCTACGAGGTGCACCATGGCGTGCGCATTCAGGACAGTGCGCTCGTCAGTGCGGCCGTGCTGTCGAACCGCTATCTGACGAACCGCTTTCTCCCCGACAAGGCAATCGACCTGGTCGACGAGTCGGCAAGCAAGTTGCGCATCGAAATCGACTCGTTGCCGACCGAAATCGACGTCGTCGAACGCCGCATTCTGCAGTTGGAGATCGAAAAGGTGGCCTTGGAAAAGGAAACCGACACGGCCTCGCGCGAACGGCTTGAATCGCTGAACGAAGAACTCACCTCACTGCAGGCACAGACCGCGGTGATGAAGGAACACTGGGAAGCCGAACGCGCGGCGATCGCGGCGATTCGCACGCTGAAAGAGGAACTCGAGGCGTTGCGCAGCGCAGTCGAGCGCGAAACCGATCTGGAAAAGGCGGCGGAGATTCGCTACGGCCGCATTCCCGAACTCGAACGCCGCATCTCGGGTGCGACGACCCACCTCGACGAACTTCAGTCCTCGAAGCGGATGTTGAAGGAAGAAGTCGACGCCGAGGACATCGCCGAAGTCGTTTCGAAGTGTACGGGTGTGCCGGTGAGCCGCCTCATGGAGGGCGAGATGCAAAAGCTCGTGCACCTCGAGGATCTGTTGCACCAGCGCGTAATCGGCCAGGAAGGTGCGGTTGCAGCCGTTGCCAATGCGGTGCGTCGCAGTCGCGCGGGTCTGTCCGACCCGAACCGCCCGATTGGTTCGTTCATGTTCCTCGGGCCAACAGGTGTCGGCAAGACCGAACTTGCCCGGGCACTGGCCGAGTTCCTGTTCGACGACGAGCGTGCGATGGTTCGCATCGACATGGCCGAATACATGGAGAAGTTCTCGGTCAGCCGTCTCATGGGTGCCCCTCCCGGATACGTGGGTTACGACGAGGGCGGTCAGTTGACCGAGGCCGTGCGACGTCGGCCCTACAGCGTGGTGTTGCTCGACGAAATCGAAAAGGCCCACCCCGAGGTGTTCAACGTGTTGCTGCAGGTGCTCGACGACGGGCGTCTCACCGACGGTCAAGGTCGCACCGTCGACTTCTCGAATGTCGTGCTGATCATGACGAGCAATCTGCCCGTCGACCCCGTCGAGTACTTCCGGCCCGAGTTCGTGAACCGCATCGATGAAATCGTGCGGTTCCGCACACTCGGTCGCGAGGATCTTGGCGCAATCGTCGACATTCAGTTGACGCATCTCGTTGCGCGTATGGCCGATCGGCGCATCACCCTCGACGTTTCGGTCGAGGCAAAGGATGTTCTTGCCGACCGCGGCTTCGACCCCGACTTCGGTGCGCGATCACTGAAGCGGTTGATTCAGCGTGAGATCGCCGACCGTGCCGCGGTACTGATCCTCGAAGGCAAGGCCGGAGAGGATTCGACCATCCACGTCACCGCGCGCGACGGGGAACTGCTCGTATCAGTGTGAGTGTCAGCCGAGCGCAGCTTTCACCGATGCTGCGATGCGTGAACCGTCGGCGCTGCTGCCCGCCCGTTCGCGCACGGCTTTCACCACCGCACCCATGGCCTTGCCGCCTTCGGCCCCGGCGGCCTTTGCTTTGGCGACCTCTTCGGCGATGATCACATTCAATTCGTCGTCGCTCATCGCTGCCGGCAGGTAACGCTCGATCACCGCAAGTTCGGCTTTCTCCTTCGCCGCTGCTTCCGCACGACCGGCATCGGCGTAGATCTGGGCGGCCTCGGCGCGCTTCTTGGCTTCGCTCTGCAACACGGCGATCGTTTGGTTGTCGTCGAGTGTCACGGCCTGGTCGCCGGCCACCTCGGCGTTCGTGATGGCCGAGAGCACCATGCGCAGGGTCGACGTTGTCATCTCGTCGCGTGCCTTCATCGCGGTCGTGAGGTCGGCCTTGATCGTTTCCTTCAGCGTCATGACTTGTCTTTCTTGTCGAATCGGTTGGTGATGGCGTTGGCGTGCGCGGGGAACCCTTCGTGGGTTGCAAGCGTGACGATCGACGTCGACATGTCGCGCAGTGCCGACTCGGTTGCGCGTGCCACCGCGGTTCGTTTGAGGAACGTCTCTGCCGTGATGCCGGACGACACGTGAGCGAAACCGCTGGTGGGCAGCGACGCGGGACAGCCGATGAGGAAGTTTCCCGCACTGAACGGTGTGTGTTGGCCGACGAGGATTTCGCCCGCATTCACCAACATGTCGACGACCCGATCGACCGACGACTCGCCGACGGCGACCTGCAGGTGCTCGGGTGCGTAGCGATTGGCGACAGCAGCGGCTTCTTCGAGTGTCGACACGAGAACCGCGCCACCGTTCGGGCCGAGTGACGCACGCGCGGCGGCGGCGCGGATGGCGGGAAGCGCAGTGAGTTGACGTTCGAGTTCGGCGTCGACGGATCCGATGAGCGACGACGATGTGGTGACCAACACGACGGACGAGTCGGTGCCGTGTTCGGCCTCAATCAACAGGTCGGCGGCGAGGCGAATGGGATCCGCCGAGTCATCGGCAATCACGAGGCTTTCGGTTGGCCCGAGAAGCATCATCGTGGCGACCCCATGGCGTTGCATCTCGACCTGCGCACAGGTGACCGCCGGGCTACCCGGCCCGACGATCTTGCGCACGGGCGCAATCGATGCCGTGCCGAAACCGAGTGCGGCGATACCGGCGGGTCCGTTTGCTCGATACACACGCGAAATACCGAGCATGCGACACACGACGAGGATCGCGGGATCGACCTCGCCGTTCGTGCCGGGTTGGGGTGGCACGAGAAGCGCGATGTCGGGCACACTCGCGACAACCGCGGGCACTCCGAGTTGGTAGGCGACCGACGGATACGAGGCCTTGCCGCTGGGAACGAACAGACCCGCCGAGGAGATGGGTGTTACCCGTTCACCCGCGCTGAGCCCGGGCTGGATCTCGATCGTCCAGGTCGACGCACGCTCGACGACCTTTACGTTGAAGGTGCGCAGGTTGGCGATCGCCTGCGTGAGCGCAGCCTCGAGGTCGGCCGACACCGTGGCCGTCGCAATTGCCTCGGGGGTGATT
>JBJTYJ010000033.1:0-7102 GCA_046082705.1 Actinomycetota bacterium
GTTCCCCAATGCAACAACGTGTGCTGGTTTCCCTCGTCGGGCGCCTGGGCGTTCAGCACGAACGGACCGATGCCGACCTTTGCCGCCTCCGCGGACACCGCAGCCATGGCCGTCGGGCCAAGGCCCATGCCGCCCCATTCAGCCGGCATGTGGGGCAGCCACAGACCACGCTCTTCGCGGGCCTCCTTGCGAAGTTTCACGATGGTCTTGACGACCTGCGACCTGTCGTTCTGGTCGGTTTCTTCCCACGCGGGACGAACCGACTCGTCCATGAAGGCGCGCACCTTCTGGCGGATGTCCTCGACATCCTGCGGAAAACTGAAATCGATCACGTGGTGTCCCCCAACCCGTCGGTGTCCGACGACCGCCCATTCTTGCCTCACGCACGAGTGGGCGGCAACCAGAAACCCTCCTATCCTGCTGTCGTGTCGATGCCGGACGGTCGCCTCCCCGAGGGGGCAGAGAAGGTCAAGGCCGTGCGGACGATGTTCGACACGATCGCCCCGCGGTACGACCTCGTCAACCGGATCATGACCTTTCGCCTCGACACACGCTGGCGCCGTCGAGCCATTCGCACTCTCCGACTCGCTCCGGGGTCCACCGTCATCGATCTTGCGTCGGGCACCGGCGACCTCTGTATCGACCTTCGCCGGCGCGGCCTCAAACCCATCTCATTCGACCTCAGCTTCGGCATGCTCAGCGCCGATCGCAGCGGCGAACCACGGGCGCAAGCCGACATCCTGCGCCTTCCACTCGCCGATGAATCCGTCGATGGCGCGACCTGTGGTTTTGCACTCCGTAACCTCGTCGATCTCGATGCGTTCTTCGCCGAACTCGCGCGCGTCGTTCGGCCCGGCGGCCGAATCGCTCTCCTCGACGTCGGGATTCCCCACAACCCGCTCGTGCGCTTCGGAAACAACATTTACTTCGGCAAGATCGTTCCGAAGATCGGCGCCCTGCTGTCCGACGGTCCGGCATACCGTTATCTTCCGAAGAGCGTCGCGTACCTGCCACCGCGCGAGGAACTGATTGCCAAGCTCCGCAAGGCAGGGTTTGACGATGCCGTGCACGAACAACTCAGCGGCGGCCTGACTCAACTGCTCACGGGAACCCGCAACGCATGACAACCCTGCATTCCTGCAGCCGTCACTTCGAAGAACTCGTCGATCTGAACGGCGTCGCACGCGGTGACGGCCTCCTATTCGTGCGCGACGGCGTGGGCATCGCGGCCCGGGGCATCGCGGTCGAGGTCCCATCGACCCGGGTGGCCGAAGCTCTTTCCGCCATCGACACCGCACCGGGTTCGTTTGCCCCACGAGCCATCGGAGTGCTTCCGTTCGCCCCCGGAAGCGTCGGAAGTTTCGTGGTTCCCGCAATCAGCGTCGTGAAGACCGCTTCGGGCGAACAACATCTTGTCGCGGTGGCCAACGACGCCGCAGCCACCGACGCATTGTTGATGAGGTCCCACGGAGAAATCACGGGCACAACACCATCGTTGCCCCGACCACACCCGGGCAGGTTCAGCGTCGGAGCCCTCACCGCAGTCGACGTGTACCTCGCCGCCGTTGCTGCTGCCCGAGACGCAGTTCGCAAAGGCGACATCACAAAGGCGGTCATCGCCCGCGACATCGAGGTCGCTTCGAACGAGCCGATCGACCTGCACGCGGTGCTTCTCCGCCTGAAGGCATCGTTCGGATCGAGTTATCGCTACAGCTTCCGCGGCCTCGTAGGCGCCTCGCCCGAATTGTTGGTCGAAGTGGACGATCAAACGGTCCGTAGCAATCCGTTGGCCGGGACAACGGCACGAACGGGCGACCCCGCAACCGACCGGGCACTTGCCGAGACCTTGCTTGCCAGCGAGAAGAACCAGATCGAGCACCGCGTTGTCGTCGACATGGTGCACGACACGCTGCTTCCCTACTGCTCGTACCTCGACTGGGAACCCGAAGCGTCGGTGGTTGCCGTGGCCAACGTGCAACATCTCGGTACTCGGGTTGAGGGTCGACTCAACAGGCCGGCCCATGTCGTTGACCTTGCACGGTTGCTGTGCCCGACACCGGCACTCGGCGGACATCCCCGGGACGCTGCGGTGGAGTTGATCTCACGCGTCGAAGGCATGGACCGCGGGCTCTACGGGGGCGCCATCGGCTGGTGCGACGCGACCGGCAACGGGACGTTTGCCGTCACGATTCGCTGTGCCGAGTTCACCGACGATCGCACTCGTGCGCGCCTCTTCGCGGGTGGCGGAATCGTCGCAGAAAGCGACCCACAAGCGGAACTCGCCGAAACGCAGGCCAAGTTCCAGGCAATGTTGTCGGCGCTCGTTCGCCCCTAGCCGTACACCTAGCCAAGTAGCGACGCATCGACCGCGTCGCTGATGGCGGCGTTCAGACGACCGTGCACCGCATGGTCCTCGTCGCGGTCGGTATCGACGATGATGACCGACGGCCCGGGTGCCGCAAGCGCCTCGCGCAATGCGCCGACGTCCTTCGGTGTCGCGACCCTCAACCCGAAGCCGCGCGCCACGGCCGCGATGTCGGTGCCGTGCGGCGTGCCGAAGAGTTTCTCGAAGGTGTCGGTCGCAACGGACGTCGCCTGCGGCAGATACGAGAAGATCGCTCCACCGTCGTTGTTCGTCACGACGATCCGCACGTCGAGTCCCCTCGTTGCGAGCGTGGCGAGAGACGATACGTCGTGGACGAACGCCACGTCGCCGAGGTATGCGGTCACCGCGCCAAGTTCGCTCGCGACACCGATCGCGGTGGCGACGACACCGTCGATTCCGTTGGCCCCGCGGTTCGCATACACGAGCAGCCCGTCACCGGTCGGTGCGTACCACTCGAGGTCACGGATGGGCATGGAAGAACTCGCAACGACGATACGCGCCGAGGCGGCCACCTCACGCGCAACGTGAGGGTCGAGCAGAGCCGCGCCGGACAAAGTCGCAAGGATCGCTGCTTCGGCCGCAGATTCGGCATCACGCCACTTGGCGCTCCACGATGTCGGGTTCCCATCGTCGCTTCGGTCGGCCATCACCTGCGATGCGGCGATTGTGAGACGATCAACGGTGTTTGCGACGTCGGCCTCGATGTGCACCTCGACCACGTGATCGGGATCGTGGTACGTCCCCGGTGAATGCACGACGATCTGCTCTGCCGCCACCGCTCGAAGCCACTGGCCGAGCACCTTCGACGCGGGTGGGGCGCCGAGACGCAGAACCACTTCAGGGGCGAGCTCTTTCGCAGCAGCGGGCGACCTCACGATGCCGTCGAAGTGGCTGACAATGTTGCCGCCCACGGTCCGCGTTCCACTGCGGGGACAGGCGAGCAAGGGCCAATTGAGAACCGAAGCCAAAACGGTTGCCGCACCGGCGTAAGCCGTGATCGCATAGCCACAGCCCGGATCACCGGCGACGATCACGCCGCGACGCCCCGCAAGTCGGTGTGCGAGGTCGTCGATTTCCCAATCCGTCAACAACGACTTGGCATGTAGGTGTCCCGACCATGGTCCATCGTGCGAGCGCGATACGGGCATGTCGACGACCCTGCCGACGAGAGGCTCGCGGAATGGAAGATTCAGGTGTACGGGCCCGGGCACGGGCCCGGTGGTTCGCGCAACCACATGGTTGGCGAGCGCCCTCCACGTGTGTGCGGCTTCGAACGACGCAACACCGGGGTCGTGGAACCACCGCACCGACGATCCGTAGAGAGCCATCTGGTCGATCGTTTGGGCGGCGCCGACGTCGCGCAACTCCGGTGGTCTGTCGGCGGTGCAGACGATCATGGGCACGGCCGAGAGATGGGCTTCGATGACCGCCGCATGGAAGTGCGCCGCAGCGGTTCCCGAAGTGCAGAGTGCGACTGCAGGGGTTCCGCTGACGAGCGCCGACCCGAGCGCCGCAAAGGCCGCACCTCGTTCGTCGAGAAAGACCTCGGTGCGAATGCGGCCATCGTTCACCAGCGCGAGGGCCATCGGTGTCGACCGTGAACCCGGTGCGACGAACGCAAACTTCACGCCGAGACGCACCCACTCGTCGACCAACGTCGCACAGAACGTGGTCTGTGCGTCGGCTGTCGGGTGGAGGTCTATCGTGTGGGTCATGAAGGTCGAAATCTGGTCGGATGTCGTGTGCCCATGGTGCTACATCGGCAAGAAGCGATTCGAGGATGCCGTGCAGAGCCTCGCAGATGAGGGTACTGAACTGGACCTCGAAGTCACGTTCCGCCCCTTCCAACTCGACCCAAGTGCCCCCATCGGCGGAGCCACGCCCGTTGCCGAGGCGTATGCCAAGAAGTTCGGCGGAACGGAAAAGGCCGAAAAGATCCTCGACCATGTGACGCGCGTCGCTGCCGATACGGGCATCACCTTTCACATGGAAAAGGCGGTTCGGGCCAACACTTTGCGAGCACACCGCATGATGCATCTCGCTCTCACCCATCACGGGCCCGCGGCACAACGCGCCATGAAGCAACGCCTTCTCGAGTCGTATTTCACCAATGGCGAGAACGTTGCCGACGACGAGGTTCTCGTTGCGGCCGCAGAGTCGGCGGGTATTCCCCGCGCAAAGGCTGAATCTTGGCTCGCCTCCGAAGAAGGTGACGTTGAGGTGCGTCGCGACATCATCGAGGCCGGCGAACTGGGCATCACCGCGGTTCCCACCTTCGTCATCGACGGACGGTGGGCAATACCCGGCGCGCAGGACGTCGAGGTGTTCGTGCGCGCCCTGCGGCGGATGCACGAGAAGTCTCTCGCCCCCGAATGAACCACCGCTCGCAATGATTCCGAGACGCGTCGTTCTACTCCACGGCTTCACGCAGGGTGGAGCCATCTGGGTTCCGATCATGGAGGCGATCACGACACGCGCTCCCATCGACGCACCCGATCTGCCGGGACACGGCAGTGAGGCACACGTCGCGACCGACCTCGCAGCAACCGCCGACGCGCTCGCCCGCCGATACGGCAAGGGCGCCTACGTCGGCTACTCGATGGGTGGACGCATTGCACTGCACGTCGCACTCACCCATCCTGACTTGGTGTCGCATCTCGTTCTCTGCGGCACCACGGCAGGCATCGACGACCCAGCAGCGCGCGCGGCGCGCCTCGCCGCCGATTCACATCTTGCTTCACACATCCGTGACGTCGGTGTCGACACGTTTCTCACCGAATGGCTCGCGCAACCGATGTTCTCTTCCCTCGCCGTGACCACCCACGACGCCGAGGTTCGCGCAGCGAACACCGCAGAGGGGCTTGCCGCCAGCCTCGAATCTGCCGGCACTGGCACCCAAGAGCCGCTCTGGGACCGACTGCACACCCTCGCGATGCCGGTGCTCGTCGTCACCGGCGAGAACGATGAAAAGTTCACGGCACTCGGTCGGCGACTCGTCGACTGCATCGGCGAGAACGCACGTCACGTCGAGGTCCCGGGCGCCGGCCACGCAGTACCTTTCGAGCGTTCGGCTGATTTCGCGGCCCTGCTGAGCGCGTTCCTGCGCTGAATCAAGCGCCGAGAAGAAGCCCAACGGCGAACGTGAGCCCAAACAACATCTGTGCGCGACCGGTTGCGCCGAGCACGGGAATCAGGTTGCGTCCCTGTGCGCCGCCACGAACCGCCGCGATCCCTGGGCCCACTGCGACGAGACCAAGCAAACCGAATACTGCCGCCGGCCGTTGAATTCCCGTGAGAACGACGAACATTCCGGCCACCACGCAAAGCATCGCATAGAAGTCTCGCGTTCGTCCGTCACCAAGGCGAACCGCGAGCGTCTTTTTGCCCGCAACGGTGTCGGTCGGAATGTCGCGCAGGTTGTTGACGACGAGTAGAGCGCATGCGAGACAACCGACCGGCACGCTCGCGAGCCACGCCAAGCTCGGAAGGCTTTCGGTGACGGCAAACGTCGAGCCCACCGTCGCCACCAGACCGAAAAAGACAAACACGAAGACTTCACCCAGACCCATGTAGCCGTAGGGGTTCTTCCCCCCGGTGTAGAACCACGCCGCAGCGATCGCAGCGACACCCACGACGAGCAACCACAACGACGTGGCAAGAGCGATGACCAGGCCCGCGACAGCGGCAATGCCAAAGGCGACAAAAGCGGCAACCTTCACCTTTCGTGGGGCCACCAGCCCCGACCCGACGAGTCGCAACGGTCCGACACGTACCTCGTCGGTTCCGCGAATGCCGTCGCTGTAGTCGTTGGCGTAGTTGACGCCGACCTGCAGTGCGAGGCTGACGCCGAGTGCAGGTGCACCGAGCCACCAACGCACATCATCGGACCCCGCCGCGGCCGCCAGCCCAACGGCGACGGGCACCACCGCGGCCGGAAGGGTCTTCGGTCGCGCACCAATGATCCACGGGTTCACGGCGCCAACCCTACGCTGTGAGGGTGCGTGAACTCGTGGCTCTCGATCTCGCATCATCGGCGGCCATCGCCGAGAACGTGCGTCGCGAGTGGGACGCGCGCAACGCGGTGCTGGTGGTCGACCAAAGGCTGCCCGACACGGCTCGACGCGAACTTCTCACCACACTTCGTGTGCACTCGGTCGTCGACGCAACGGGACGCAGTCACGTCGATCGCGCCGCAGAACCGATGAACGAGGGCGATGCCGTCGTCATCGCCACGAGTGGAACATCGGGTTCACCCAAGGGTGTGGTTCACACGCACGCGAGCCTTCGAGCCGCCTCACTTGCCTCATCTGCGGCGTTGGGATGCGGAGCCGAAGCGCACTGGCTCGCCTGCCTTCCTCTCACCCACATTGGCGGCCTTGGCGTCCTCACGCGCGCGTGGCACACGGGCGCGCAACTCACCATCCACGATGGGTTCGACCCTGACGCCGTCACCACCAGCGACGCCACCCACGTGTCGCTCGTCGCCACCGCGATGGCTCGCATCGACACCACAATGTTTCGACACATCCTTCTCGGCGGGGCACGCCCACCTGCCACCGTCGCCGACAACGTCACCGTGACGTACGGACTCACCGAGTCGTGCGGTGGAGTGGTTTACAACCGCCGTCCGATTCCCGGTGTCAGCGTCGACATCGCGCCCGACGGAGAAGTTCTGCTGCGCGGGCCGATGATCATGTCGCGCTACCGCAATCAGGG
>JBJTYJ010000034.1:0-2254 GCA_046082705.1 Actinomycetota bacterium
CCTGCGGCGGTGCTCACCGGGCCGAACCTCGCCAAGGAAATCATGGATGGTCAACCGGCTGCATCGGTGGTGGCGATCGACGACGACGTGATCGCGCGTGAACTGCAGCGCATCTTTTCGAACCCGCGACTGCTCATCTACACGAACCCCGATGTCGTTGGTTGCGAAGTCGGCGGCGTTGTGAAGAACGTGATTGCCATCGCGGCAGGAATGGCGGCGGGCATGGGTTTCGGCGACAACACTCGTGCGACGATCATCACCCGCGGCCTCGCCGAAATGGCAAGGCTCGGTGCCTTTCTCGGTGGACAACCGCTCACGTTCGCTGGTCTCGCCGGAATGGGCGACCTCATCGCCACGTGCTCGTCGCAGCAGAGTCGCAACACCCAAGTAGGTCAGGCTCTCGGTCGGGGTGAGAAGATCGACGACGTGCTTGCCGCGATGAAGATGGTTGCCGAAGGAGTGAAGAGTGCGCACACCGTGCGCACACTCGCCGACCGTCACGGCGTCGACATGCCGATCTGTGAGCAGGTTGCCGAGGTGTGCCACAACGGCGTGGCGGCCCGCGATGCTCTCGTCAACCTCATGGCCCGTGGTGGAAGGTCGGAGCTTGAATAGCGACACCAAGGAAGGTCGGAGCTTGAATAGCGACACCAAGACAAGGTCGGAGTTGGAATGACTTTCGTGGGTGTGCGTGGTGGCAAGCACCACGCCTCGGTCGACGACGTCGGCCGTATCGAGTTGACGAACGGAACGCCCGCGCTCGACTGGCACGTCGCCGACGAAAAGCGTTGGCATTCCGCAGCAGACCCTGCCGAGGGTCTGCGTCAGTCGGTTCTTGCCGG
The DNA here is from genome assembly GCA_046082705.1 of Actinomycetota bacterium. Classification (GTDB taxonomy): domain Bacteria; phylum Actinomycetota; class Acidimicrobiia; order Acidimicrobiales; family Ilumatobacteraceae; genus F1-20-MAGs119. Next base: position 843 of record JBJTYJ010000034.1, read on the forward strand.
TACGCCGGTTGTCGAGACGCGGATGCGCGTACAGGGTGGCGACGTTGTGCAGCGCACGTGGGCCGTCGCAGACCACGGTGGATTGGTCGTGGTCGAGTTCGAGAACGACTCGCCAACTTCGGTTGCCGTCGCGCTGACGCGTGGCGACGTCATCACGTCACGGCCCGTGCCGAACCAGGCCATTCCGGGTATCGACCTTCCCGCGGGCAGTATCGCCCTGCCACTGGCTCACCGCTCGACCATGCGGGTGGCCCTGCCCCTCGGCGACGACACCGGCCCCGTCGACCTCGCCGCGTTGCCGTCGGCCGTGCAGGTGTCGCGCGGTTGGTTGCAGTCCGTCGAGACGGCGTCGCGCCTCGTGTGCGCAGATGCGCCGATTGCGACCGCATTCGACGAGGTCAACGCTGCGCGCAGTGAACTGCTGGTGTGCGGCATCCCGAACCCGAACGATGACCCCCTCGAAGCATTGATCGGTGGGTTAGAGCTCGTCCGACTGGGGGAGAACCCCTACATCTGGATCGACGAACTCGTCCCACTCGCCGAACGTTGTCTCGCCGATGCCGACCACCACCCGAGGTTCATGCTCGCCCACGCCGTCGCGGGCCTGCAGTTCGTTCTGGCCAAGGCCGGCGAGCCGCGCGCCGTGCGTGACGTGGCCAAGGCGTGGTCGCGCGTGAAAGGCGAAGGTGCGTCAGGCTGGTCAGCACGCACGCCCGCGATCGTGATTGCAAACGTCGAACAGTTGCTTTTGTCGGTGCGCCCCGACAACACCGGCGTGTTGTTGCCCCGCGGTGTCCCCGACGAATGGAAGGGCATCAACTTCGAGGCGCACGGCCTGTGCGGACCCAATGGATCGCGAATTGGTTTCGCGCTGCGCTGGCACGGCGAGAATGCCGCGGTGCTGTGGGAATCGTCGTCGCCCGACGTTCGTCTGACGTGCGGCGTCGATGCGAAGTGGTCGAACGCGGGCACCGCCGGTGGTGAGGCCCTGTGGCTCGTTTCGTAGGATCGCGTCCATGAACGCACCACTGCGACTCACCGAATGGACATCGTGTGGCGGATGTGCGGCAAAGTGGGGCGCTTCATTGTTGTCTGAACTGGTGTCGGAACTGCCCGGCTCGTTCGACAAGTCGCTGCTGGTCGGCCTTGCGCCCTTCGACGATGCCGCCGTCTACAAGGTCACCGACGACGTCGCGCTGGTCAGCACCACCGACTTCTTCCCGCCACTCGTCGACGACCCCGACGACTTCGGTGCGATTGCCGCAGCGAACGCCTGCAGTGACGTTTTCGCCATGGGCGCCAACGTCGTGATGGCGATCAATGTCGCGGCGTTTCCCGAGCACTTTCCCCACGACGCGATCACGGCCATCTTCGCCGCGGCCAGCAAGGTGGTCACTGAAGCCGGTGGTTCG
>JBJTYJ010000035.1:0-8364 GCA_046082705.1 Actinomycetota bacterium
CCGGCCGGGCGACCCGTTTACGTGTCGATTCCCGAGACCCTCGACCTTCTGCAGTACGAGGTCACTGCCACCCAACCGGTGCTGGTGGTGCGCACGGTGCCGCGCGCGACGGGCGTCGGCGGCCGTGACATCGTTCCTGCATTGCCGGTTCTCGGCGGTCCGGGTGAAACTGAGTCGATGCCGTGACGAATCTGCTCATCGTCGCTGGCGTCGTGGTGTGTGCAACTGCCGCGGCAATCATCGGTCGTCGTCGGCGGCCGCAGGTACCGACGCAGCCGCGCATGCAGGTCCCCTCACAGGTTGATCGCAACGACTTCGCGGGGCCGCGAGCCGACTGGCTGGTTGCGGTGTTCTCTTCGGCAACGTGCCACACCTGTGCCGACGTGGTGCGCAAGGCGAAGGCCTTGGCCTCGCGCGACGTGGTCGTGCACGACGTCGAGTATTCGGCCGCACGCGACATTCACAGGCGTTACGACATCGATGCGGTGCCTGTGGTGCTGATCGTCGACCGCGATGGTGTGGTGCGGGCCAACTTCATGGGGCCCGTGACGGCAACCGACCTGTGGGCGGCCGTCGCCGAATGTCGCGAGCCGGGGTCACGCCCCAACGCGTCGTGCGAGAAGCACAACGACTGACTAGAGATGCGTGTCGGTTGGTGCGGCGGTGCCGGTGGGGGACTCTGAGAGGCCCTGCTGCACCAGGCGCGCGACGGCCTGGCCGTCGATGGTTTCCTCTTCGAGCAACTTGCCGGCCACGAGGTCGAGGCCGCGACGGTGCCTTTGGAGAATGTCGCGTGCGCGGTCTTCCTGCTCGCGCAGGATGCGGGCGATTTCGCCGTCGATGACCTTCGCGGTGTCGTCGCTGTATTCGCGGCCGTTCGTCATGAGGTCTTCGCCGAGGAACACCTGCTGTTGCGTGCTCCACGCCATCGGCCCGACCGCCTGGCTCATGCCCCATTCGCGCACCATGCGGCGGGCGATCGACGTTGCCTGTTCGAGGTCGTTGGCGGCGCCGCTGTTGAGGTGACCGAAGACGATCATCTCGGCCACGCGTCCACCCATCGCCTTGCAGATGACGTCCTCGAAGTACTCCTTCGAGTAGGTGTGACGCTCTTCGGGCAGAGTCCACGTGACGCCGAGTGCCATTCCGCGGGGGAGGATGGTGACCTTGTGCAGCGGGTCGCTGTGCGTGAGCACCGTCGCGAGAACGGCGTGACCGCCTTCGTGGTACGCCGTCGCGCGCTTCTCCTCGGCCAACAGCACGAGGCTTTCGCGACTTGCGCCGAGAACAACGCGGTCGCGGGCATTTTCGAAGTCGATGCGCTCGATCTGCTTCGAACCGCGTCGCACGGCGAAGAGGGCCGCTTCATTGACGAGGTTCGCAAGATCGGCGCCGCTCATGCCGGGTGTGGCGCGGGCCATCGTGTCGAGGTCGGCGTCGGTGCCCATGCGCTTGTCCTTCGAGTGAACCTTCAGGATGGCGAGTCGCTCGTCGTACTCGGGCAGTGGCACGATGATTTGACGGTCGAAACGTCCGGGGCGCAGCAAAGCCGGATCGAGAATGTCGGGGCGGTTGGTGGCCGCCATGATGACGATGCCTTCGCTCGTTTCGAAGCCATCCATCTCGGCGAGCATCTGGTTGAGCGTCTGCTCGCGTTCATCGTGTCCACCGCCGAGGCCCGCTCCGCGCTTGCGGCCGATCGAGTCGATTTCGTCGATGAAGATGATGGCGCGACCCATCTTGCGGGCCTGCTGGAAGAGGTCGCGCACGCGGCTGGCGCCGACGCCGACGAACATCTCCATGAAGTCGGAACCGGTGACCGAGAGGAAGCCCACGCCCGCCTCGCCGGCAACGGCGCGCGCGAAGAGGGTTTTTCCGGTTCCGGGGGGCCCGACGAGAAGGATGCCCTTCGGGACGCGGGCGCCGATTTCCTTGAACTGTTCGGGCATGCGCAGGAAGTCGACGACTTCCTTGATCTCCATCTTCACGCCGTCGTAGCCGGCGACATCGGCGAACGTGGTGGACGGTTTGCTTGCGTCGTAGTTCTTTGCGCGGCTGCGGCCGATCGACATGATGTTGCCGGCCTGACCCATCGCGCGACGCTGCATCCACACGAAGAAGCCGACGATCAAGAGGAACGGCAGGAGGATGGGCACGAGGCTGGTGAACCAGTTCGGCTGCGGGGTGTTGTAGTTGTAATCAACGCCGCGCGCCTTCAGCAGTTCCTCGTCGGCATCGCTGAGCAGCGGTGCGCCGGTGGTGGAGAAACTGCGTCCCGAAGTGAGCTCACCGCTGATCTGGTTGGTGGCGTTGTTGATGGACACCTTTTCGACCTTGCCCTCGCGCACGAGGGTGAGGAACTCGGTGTAGGTGAGCTTGTCGCCGGTCGTCGTCGGCCAGAGACGCGGACCGATCAGGAGCAAAACCGCGAAGGCTGCGATGACCCACACTGCCCAACGCGGAAGCGGTCCGCGACCCTGGGGCCTTTGCCCGTCCTTCGGGAGGTTGCCCTGGTCGGCTGGCTTCTTTGCGCCGAGGCGACCCCAAGTGGGCTTGCCGGATCGTTTGTTGCCCGACGGCTTCGACCCGTTCGCGGGCGGCGGTGGCGGCGGAGGGAGGGGGCTCATGACCTCATGCTAAAGGTGCAATCCACTAAACGTGAATCCTGCTCCATTACGTTTTTCACATGTCCCGTCACTGTTCGCGCACCGGTTGCACGTCGTCGGCCTCGATGACCCTCACGTATCAGTACAGCCGTTCGGTTGCGTGGCTCGACAACCTGGCGCGCGAGCGTGACCCGCATGCCTACGACCTGTGTGAACGCCACGGTGAGCGCCTCTCGGTGCCGTCCGGTTGGCGCCTCGAAGACCGCCGTCACCAGCCGCTGCAGCTCGTCTTCACCGAGGCAGCCGACGGCCTCTTCGGTCAGCGCCTCGCGGGCTGATCCGGCCGGCAGCGTCGGGCCCCGTGAACCGCACCCGAAACACGTCACCCGGCAACCGCGGTGACGGCGCGCACTTTCCCGTCCCCGTTCTCTTCTTCGCCTGGGTCGGTGCCTTTGTTGTCGCCAACATCTTGGCGGCCGTCATCTTCGGTGCATCCGGCGCTGCGTCTGGAGAAGAGCCGATGTGGGTCGTGGGCGTCGTCGCAGTTTCACTGTGGGCACCGTTGCTCGTGGTGTTGGTCATGCTCTCCCGGCGCATGGGTTCGGGCAACTTCATGCGCGACTACTCGGTTGGCTTTCGCGCGGTCGACCTCGCGGGCATTCCCATCGGGATTGCCTCGCAGTTGTTGCTCGTGAACCTCGTGTACTGGCCGTTGCGCGAGTTGTTCCCGTCGACGTTCAACGTCGACAAGGTGGAAGACCGCGCACGCGGCCTGTTCGATCGCGCCGATGGTGCGTGGATCGTCGTATTGGTACTCGTCGTCGTGGTGGGTGCGCCGATTGTCGAGGAACTTGTGTACCGCGGTTTCATCCACGGTTCGTTGCGTGGTCGATTGAGCGATGGTCTCGCACTTCTCGGAGCGGCAGTGTGGTTTACGTTGATCCACTTCACGCCCGTCGAGTATCCGGGCCTCTTTGCGTTCGCGGTCGTGCTCGGCCTCTGCTTCCACGGCACGGGTCGACTGGGTATGGCCATCGTTGCCCACATGGCTTTCAACGCGACCGGACTGATCCTGGTGGCGGGAAGCTGACCCTTCGCCTGACAGACTAATTGGGCATGGAAGTCGACGTCACGCCGCCCCTCGGAATCGACGAACCCACCGCTGCCGGCGAGTCGATTTCGGTCGATGAGTCGACCGATCCGACACCGCGGCCGGCCCGAACGTTCCCATCGCTGCAGTTGTTCTCGACGATCGTGATTGTCGGCGGGGCGATGCTCTTCCTCCTCGCGACGTTGCATCCCGGTCTCATCTTCAAGAACAACACCCCGACGGGCGGTGACATGGGTGCCCATGTCTGGGGCCCCGCGTTCCTGCGCGACAACCTGTTGTCGAATATCCGTCTCAGTGGCTGGACGATGGACTGGTACTCGGGCTTTCCGATCTACCGCTTCTACATGGTCGTACCGGCGCTGTTCATCGTCTTGTTCGACGTCGTCCTGCCCTACGGCATTGCCTTCAAGATCGTCGCGGTTGCGGGCATCGTGGCGCTGCCGCTGTGTGCGTGGGCGTTCGGGCGTCTGGCTCGCTTCGTGTACCCGCTGCCGGAACTGTTCGCAGTCGCCGCAACTTTGTTTCTCTACGACGAAAGCTTCACCATCTACGGCGGCAACATCGCCAGCACGATGGCGGGCGAGTTCTCGTTCTCCATTTCACTCGCGTTTGCGGTGCTCGGCCTCGGATTTCTCGCCCGTGGACTCGACTCGGGCAAGTACCGCACGACTGCGGTGGTGTTGATCGCGCTTTCAGCCCTCAGTCACGGCATCGTCTTGATCTTCGTGTTCGGTGGCGCGGCGGTGATGGTGCTATTGCACACCGGTCGCCGCCGGCTGTTGTTCGGTGTGACGACCATTGGTGCCGCGGTGTTGCTCGCCGCGTTCTGGGTGTTTCCGTTCCTCACTGCGCACAAGTACATGACCGACATGAAATACGAACCGCGGCCAAGCGGCGCCGCCGACTCGTTCTGGGACATGTACTTCCCACTGACACCCTTCTGGGACATCGTCGTCATGACCCTTGCACTCGTCGGCTTTGCGGCCTCGGTGCTGCGTCGTCGCATCATCGGGGTGTGGCTGGGCGTCATGATGGTTCTGCTGTTCATCGGCGTCTACGTCACGCGCGACAGCCTCCCCGTCATCGGACTGCTGTGGAACCCGCGCCTTTTGCCGTTCCTCTATCTCTGCCGTTACTTCCTCGTCATGATCGGTCTGTGGTCGATCGCGGCGGCTGCCCTGCGTTTGATTTCAACCGAGCGCGGTACGGCACCCGACAGCCCGTGGTTCGCCACGTCACACCACGTGCTGCGCAATGCAACGGCGTGGGGCATCGCCGTCGGTGTGCTGTGCATCGTCGGGTTCCGCTTCCAGCAACTACCCGGTGGGTCGATTCTCACGAAGGCCGACGGAACGTCGCAGTACGCGTGGGGGCCGTTCCGCGCGAAGTCCGACAACAAGTCGTTCGTCGACGGTTGGGCGCGATGGAACTTCGAGGGTTACGAGGGCAAGGGTTCGTACGGCGAGTACCACGGAATCGTTCAGACGATGAAGCGACTGGGGGAGGACCCGAACCACGGATGCGGTCGCGCATTGTGGGAGAACAGTGGTGACCTCAACAAGTACGGCACCACGATGGCGCTCATGTTGCTGCCGTTCTGGACCGACGGTTGCATCGGGTCGCAGGAAGGCCTCTTCTTCGAAGCCGCCGGCACCACGCCGTACCACTTTGTTTCCGCCGCGGCGTTGTCGAAGCAGAGCAGCAATCCCGTGCGCGAACTTCGCTACGACAACAACGATGCGGGCAAGGGCGTTCGCTACCTGCAGGAACTTGGCGTGCGGTACTACATGGCCTACACGACGGAGGCAGTGAACTCCGCTGCGTCGCAGCCGGCGCTTCTCGAAGTTGCTCGTTCGGGCCCTTGGGTCGTCTACGAAGTCGAGGCAAGCGACTGGGTCGTTCCGATGACGAAGCAACCCGTGATCGTCAACGAGCGCGAGGGTGACCAGCGTGAGCGTTGGTTGGAGTTGGGCTCGAGCTGGTTCCAGCACGGCGAAGAGTGGGTGGCGACGCCAGTCGACGACGGGCCCGATTCGTGGCAACGCATCGACGTCGAAGTCGACCTCGACCGCAGGGTCGGTGAACCGGGTGACCCGTCACGCAACGTCGACATCGTGACTCCGGTGCAAGAAATTAGGCCGGTCGATCTGCCGGCGGTACAAATCTCCGATTTCAAGCGCAGCCAGGATTCCGTTTCGTTCAAGGTCGACAAGGTCGGTGTTCCTGTCCTTGTTCGCGTGAGCTTCTTTCCGAACTGGAAGGTCGACGGCGCAGAGGGTCCGTATCGCGCGGCGCCGAACATGATGATCGTCGTTCCCACCGACAACGAAGTACGTCTCCACTATTCGTCTTCGATGATCGACAAAGTTGCGTATTTGTTGACTCTCATCGGCATCGTTCTCGTTGTCTATTGGTGGAGGCGCGGTCCTTATAGCCTGTGACGGCCATGGCTCCCAGTGACAACACGCGTTCGCTCGACACGATCTTCAAGGCCTACGACGTCCGGGGAACCGTTCCCGAACAATTCAACGCCGACATTGCGCGTGCCGTAGGCGTCGCATTTGCCGAATTCGCGGGAGGGCCCACGGTTCTCGTCGCTCGCGACATGCGTCCGTCGGGGGTCGAACTTGCGGCCGCTTTCGCTGAGGGTGCGATGTCGCGCGGTGTCAACGTGGTCGACCTCGGCCTCGCGAGCACCGACATGCTGTACTTCGCCGCAGGGTCGCTGAACGCGCCCGGCGCGATGTTCACCGCTTCGCACAATCCGGCGCAGTACAACGGCATCAAGTTCTGCCTGTCCGGTGCGCGACCCGTCGGCGCCGACACCGGCCTTGATGTGGTGCGCGCGGGGGCCGAGCGTGAGCTCGCGTCACCCTCGGCGTCGGCCGCCGCACGCGGTTCGTTGTCGCAGCGCAACGTGCTCGACGCGTTCGCCGACCACGTCGTGGGTTTCGTCGACAAGAACGCGCTGCGGCCTTTGAAGGTGGTTGCCGACACGGCCAACGGAATGGGTGGCCTCGTCGTGCCCGCCGTCTTCGAACGCCTCACGCAAATGAGCCTCGAAGTGATGTACCCGGAACTCGACGGCACGTTCCCGAACCATCCGGCCGACCCGATCCAGCCCGCCAACCAGAAAGACCTGCAGGCGCGCGTCGTGTCGGGTGGCTTCGACATCGGTCTTGCATTCGACGGCGATGCCGACCGTGTGTTCGTGGTCGACGAAACCGGCACCGGAATGTCGGGCAGCACGACAACCGCGCTCCTGGCTGCGGCAGTGTTGCGGTCGAACCCCGGTGCAACGATCATCCACAACCTCATCTGTTCGCGCACCGTCGGAGAAGTCATCGCCGAGGGTGGCGGCAAGGCCGTGCGCTCGAAGGTTGGTCACAGCTACATCAAGCAACTGATGGCCGAAACTGGTGCCGTGTTCGGCGGCGAACACAGTGCGCACTACTACTTTCTTGACAACTACCGGGCCGACAGTGGTCTCATTGCCGCAATGTTCGTCATCGCCGAACTCTCTCGCGCGGGAAAGCCGCTGTCCGAGGTGCGTGCGCCGTTCGACCGCTATGAAGCGAGCGGCGAAATCAACACGCAGGTCGACGACCCCGCCGCGGTGATCGAACGTGTCGCTGCCGCATTCCCCGGCCGGCCCCAAGACCGGCTCGACGGTCTTACCGTCGATTGCGGGCCATGGTGGTTCAACCTGCGCGCGTCGAACACCGAGCCTTTGCTGCGCCTCAACCTTGAGGCACCCACGCGGGCCGAGTGCGACGACCACGTGGTCGAATTGCTCGCACTCATCACGGCCGGCTGAGAATCGCGGCTAGCGTCACCCCCATGACGAGCGTTCTCGATCCGCGCCTCCTTGAAATCCTCGCTTGCCCCGAGGACAAGGGTCCACTGTGGTTCATCGCCGACGAGGACCGTCTGTACAACCCGCGCCTCAAGCGTTCGTACGACGTGCGCGACGGCATCCCCGTGATGCTCATCGACGAGGCCACCGCGGTCGGCGAAGCCGAACACCAGCGCATCTCCGCACGCATTTCGACGGAGAACATCGCACCCACGTTCCGCGCAGAGTAGGTTTGCCGTTGCACGTTGTCGTGCGCACATCCCCGTCGGGCTGACAGACCGGTGCCAGTGGGCCCCAGCCCGGATCCTTCGCATCCGAAAGGTTCCCTCATGTCCACACTGTCCTCGAAGACCGATTATCGCGTTGCCGACCTCAAACTTGCCCCGTTTGGTCGCAAGGAAATCCACCTTGCCGAACACGAAATGCCCGGCCTGCGCTCGCTGCGCAAGGAGTTCGGTCAGTCCAAGCCCCTCAAGGGTTGTCGCATCTCAGGTTCGCTGCACATGACCATTCAGACCGCAGTGCTCATCGAGACCTTGACCGAACTCGGCGCCGAAGTGCGCTGGGCAAGTTGCAACATCTTCTCCACGCAGGACCACGCGGCGGCCGCCGCCGTCGTCGGACCCAACGGCACCGTTGACAACCCGCAGGGTGTGCCGATCTTCGCATGGAAGGGCGAGACGCTCGAGGAGTACTGGTGGTGCACCGAGCAGATGATGACGTGGCCCGATGGTGACGGCCCGAACATGATTCTCGACGACGGCGGCGATGCCACGTTGCTCGTCCACAAG
>JBJTYJ010000036.1:0-6938 GCA_046082705.1 Actinomycetota bacterium
TCATCGCCGCTTCGTGGGCGCTCTACGGACTGTTGAAGCGGCAGGTACCGATGTCGTCGCTCGACAGCCTGACGGCGGAAATGATGTGGCTCGTCGCTCCCGCGATCGCTCTCGCAATCGCTCAGTCATCGCGCGCCGACAGCGTCACGACAACGGCCGATGGTCTGCATCTCACGCTCGTCGTTCTCACCGGCCTCATCACCGTGGTGCCGCTGTGGATGTTCGGCTTCGCGGCGAAACGCGTGCCGTTGACCGTGCTCGGCCCGTTGCAGTACTCGGTACCGACGATCAACTTCCTGTTGGGCTGGCTCGCCTACAACGAAAACCTGGACACGACGAAACTCGTCGGCTTCGGATTCGTGTGGGTTGCCCTCGTGGTGCTCGGCGTCGACACGTATCGACGCAGCGTGCGTCGCAGCGTCAGTTCGACAGAACCGTACAGGCGCTGATTCCCGGCGCTCCGTACACGTGCGTGAACGCGGTGCGGATCTTCTTCGGCACCTGGTGGTCGCCCGCGTCGCCACGCAACTGCAGCGCGCTTTCGTACACCTGACGCAGACCCGATGCACCGATGGGCTCGCCGTTGGCGATACATCCACCGTCGGTGTTGATGGGCAGACGACCGTCGAGGCGGGTTTCGCCCGACTGGATCATGTCCTCTTGTTCGCCGTCCTTGCAGAAGCCGGTTTCGGCCATGTGCATGATTTCGGCGCCGCTTTCGGTGTCTTGCACCTGTGCGATGTCGATGTCTTCGGGTCCCATGCCCGCCATCTTGAATGCGGCCGCCGCAGCGCCCACCGACGGGCTGTCGCCACGGTCGGGCGACAACCACGAGTTGAACACCTCGAAGCTGCCGAACGGACGGCTGCGCAGAACCGCCGAACGCAGGTACACGGGCTTGTTCGTGAACTTCTTGGCAACTTCGCCACGGGCAAGAACGAGGGCCACACCACCTTCACCCGGCGAGCAGAACATGTACTGCGTCAGCGGGTTCGACAGCATGAGCGAATTGAGAACTTCCTCTTCCGTCATTGGCTTGCGACGCCACGCATTCGGGTTCTTCGCGCCATTCTCGAAGTTCTTCACCGCAACCTTGGCGAGTGTCGAAGGGCTGATGCCGTACTGGTGCATGTAGCGCTGGATCTTCATGCCGAAGAACTGCGTCGTGAGCATGAGGCCCGTGTCGCCGTACCACTGGCCGAGACCGAACGCGGCCGGATCCGGGTCGAACGCGCCCTTGGGGTGCTTGTCGAAGCCGATCGCCATGACGATGTCGGCGGCGCCGGCGTTCAACGCGTTGTACGCGCTGATGAGGCTGCTGCCGCCCGTGGCGCAACCGTTGGCGACGTTGATGAACGGAAGACCCGTGAGACCGAGCGTCGACACCATCGTGTCGGCGTTGCCCGCGGCCGAGGAACCACCGAAGGCGTACTGCACGTCGGACCACTCACAGCCCGCGTCACGCAATGCTTCGCGCGCGGCATGCGCCCCCTGCTCCATGCCCGTCGAGTCGTGACGACCGAACGGGTGGATACCGATACCGATGATTGCAACATCTTCTGCCATGTGATTCCCCTTTACTTCTTCACCGGAGCGAATGCGTACGTGATGACTTCGTTGCCATCGGCGTCCTTGTTGAACGGGATGATGACAAGTTCCATTTCCATGCCGATCTTCAGAACGTCGGGGTCGGAGGTCGTGAGACGCGACTCGACGATCACTTGGTCACCCAACTGTATGTAACCAACACCGTACGGCTTGAACGTTGCCGGGGTCTCGGGACCCGCGTACGGCGGCGACTTCGGCAGAAAGCCCTGGATGGTCCAGCTCCACAGCGTTCCGCGGCGCGGCAGCAACACACGCTCACCGTGTTGCGACGCACTGCGCGGACACGCCTTGGCCTGCGGAAACACGGTCACACCGCTTTCCGGGAAGAAGGTGCCGATCAGTTGGGGCTCGTCGGCGGGCCACGTGAAGAGCTCGGGCGCGACGGGTACTTGGGTCATCATGGGGTCATTCTCGCAGGCTGGGTGACCGGGCTGCGAGTCCGTGCGCTACCGGCTGACGGGTGCGGCGAGCATGTCGGTCGACCGCAGCATCGCCTTCAGGACCTCGACCGTGGCCGCATGACGGGGCGAGTTGTTCACCAGCGTCGAGAACCGCAGAAGACCCGACAGCAGCACCGAAAGGAGGTCTTCGAGCGCCGCCTGGGGCACCCCTTCGTGGACCTCACCATTCGCCACCGCGTCTTCACAGAGTCGCTTGACGAGATTTGCGCTGCGCTGGCGCTGGGGTTCGACGAAGGAGAAAAGTTCAGGATGGTGCTGAACCTCGTAGTTCACGTCGACGACGAAACCCGCAATCGACGGATCGTCGCGGTTGATTCGCACCGACACGTCGAGCGCCGCCGAGAAGCGGTCGACCAGGGTGTGGTGCGGCTCGATGCCCTTTTCGATCTCGGCGTAGATGTACTCCTGCACTTCCTCGAACACGGCGGCGTACAGGTCGATCTTCGAGGAGAAGTAGTGATAGATCGCCGCGGAAGTCAGCCCGGCGACATCCGCGATCTGCGCATTCGTCGTGCGCTCGAAACCGTTCTCACCGAAACACTTGCGTGCTGCGGACAAGAGACGAGCACGCGTTTCCACCGAGTCGGCATCGCGCGGGCGACCCAACTTGCGCACCGGAGTTTTCTGCGTCATTCGCTAGCCCCCTGTTACCCATGGGTAAGGCTACTTGACGCGTCAGGCCTTCTTGCGGTCAGCGGGACCCGGGTCGACGGGCATTCCGTACTTCACCCTGTTGTGCGAGTGCGCGAGGTGCTGGTGCACGAAGGCCGTGCGGAGAGCGTTCCATTGTCCCTGCGCCTCGAGGGTTTGGTTCACGCTCTCCTTCGCCAGTTTCAGCGCGAACGAAGGACGCTTGGCGATCGTGCGCGCCATGTCCATCGCGGCATCACGCAACTTGTCGTTCGGAACGACCTTGTTGACCATCCCCCACTGCATTGCCTCGTGTGCGCTCAGCCACTCGCCGGTGAACAGCATCTCCTTCGCCTTGCGCGGGCCGACCTCCCACGGGTGTGCGAAATACTCGACACCGTTCACGCCCATCCCCACGACAGGGTCGGAGAACATTGCGTCTTCGGCGGCGATGATCACGTCGGCGATCCACAGCAGCATCAATCCGCCCGCGATTGTCTTGCCCTGTGCGGCGGCGATCACCGGCTTGGGCAGGTTGCGCCACCTCCAGCACATGTTGAAGTAGACCTCTTCTTCCCACGCCATGTGGCCTTCCTGGCCCTCGCGACCGAAGCCGCCGTACGGGAAAACGAGCGAAAATTCCTTGTGGCTTTCCGTGTCGCGCATGTCGTGGCCCGAGCAAAAGTGCGGACCCTCGGCGCGGAACACGATCACCTTCACGTCGCTGCGACGTGCGGCGTCGGTGAAGGCGGCCTCGAGCTCGTAGGTCATGCGCTTGTTCTGCGCGTTGCGGGCCTCGGGGCGGTCGAGGGTGACGACCGCGATGCCGTTCTCCCCGGGGTTTTCGACCTCGTAGTGGATCGTCTTCAGGTCCTTCAGATCAACTGCCATGTGGGGGGCCTTTCGGTCGGACTACGTGATCTCTACTTGATCTTTGTGAACGTGAGCTCGAGCTTGGTCAGCCCGCGCAGGGTCATCGAAAGTTCGCGGTGCATGACTTCCTCGACCGAAGCAAATGCAAAGTTGTCGAGGCGTTCGAACAGCAGTTCAAAGGCGACGCGTGCCTCGCTGCGGGCCAACGCGGCACCGACACAGAAGTGTGGTCCCTGACCGAACGCCATGTGGGTTCGGGCATTGTCGCGCTCGACGTCGAACTTCTCAGGATTCGGGAATTTGCGCTCGTCGCGGCCGGAACTGCCGTACATCGCCATGATGACGGACCCCTTCGGGATGTTCACGCCACCAACGACGGCGTCCTTGGTGCAAAAGCGCGGAAGCATCTGCACGGGCGCCTCGAGACGCAACGCCTCTTCAACCATGTTCGGGATCAGCGCACGATTGGCGCGCACCTTCGCCATCTGGTCGGGGTTCTCGATGAGGTGCTGCATCGCCATCGCGATGAGGTTCGTGGTGGTTTCGTTGCCCGCAACCAACACCTGGTCGATGATGCTCAGCATCTCGTCGATCTCGAGACCCTGCCCCTCGCGCGGACCCGAGTCGAAACGTGCCTGCACGAGGTCGGTGAGCAGGTCGTCGCGCGGGTCGGTCTCGCGCTCGCGCACGCACGCAGCCATGTACTGGTGCAGGTCGTAACGGCTTTGCGCACACTCGATCTGACGCTCGGCCGACAGCATGCCCGACAGCGGCGCCACAGAGTCATCACTCCACTTCTTGAACTTCGGCATGTCATTGCGGTCGACACCGAGCGCATCGGCGATGACCGTGAGAGGCACCCAGATCGCGAACTCGGCAACCAGGTCGACACGACCCTTGTCGGCAAACTTGTCGATGAGGTCGTTCGTGATCTGCTTGATCGATTCTTCCAATTGCGCAACGCGCTTCGGGAGGAATGCCTTGTTGACGAGCGAACGGAACTGGGTGTGCGAAGGTGGGTCGTTCGACAGCAAGGTATCGACACGCTTGTAGTCGCGCTTGGAAATTTCGATCGCCTCTTGGGGCACCTGCGAGAACGCACCGTTGCTCATCGACTGCGAGGAGAACGTGTCGTAGTCACGGACCATCGTCATGATGTCCTCGTAACGCGACACGGCCCAGAAGCCCACCGGCGTCTGGTGCACGGGTGCCTCGTCGCGGACGCGCTTGTAATAGTGGTACGGACAACCAAGCACGTCGGGCGTCACCATGTTCACTTTCGTGATGTCGGCTCCGAGTTCCTGTTGTGCGTCCTCGCTGATGCTCACTTGTTGTCCCCCTTCTCGCCCGTTCGGTAATCCCCGAAACCAGAGTCTCTCGCATCCAGGGCCTTCGTGACACCCTGAGCGAACTTTGCGAAATATTCACGGCTCGCGCGCTGGTGGAAGCCGAGCGCATTGATGTCGGCCGTCGCACGCATGCCGTCGCGCATGCCCATTGCGTCCATGGCCCTGTGAACGACCCGCTTGTTGAGGGCCTGCAGGTCGGGCGGGACTTTTGCCACGCGCTCGGCAATCGACAGCACCTCGTTGTCGAGGCTGTCGGCCGCGAAGGCCCGGTTGGCGAATCCGGCCTCGACGGCTTCGACACCCGTCATCGAGTCACCCGTCAGCATCGCTTCCATGGCACGCCGCATCCCGAGCAACCACGGGTGCCATGCCATGTCGGGCGACGACATCGACCGCACCGGCGGGTACCCGACCTGTGCATCGTCGGCGACGTAGACGAGGTCGCACGCGGTCGCGAGCTCGGTACCACCAGCGAGGCAGTAACCGTGCACCTGGGCGATGATCGGAGTCGCCATGTCCATCATCTCGAACCAGCCGGTGAGTACGTGCCGCGCCCACGCACCGTCGGCGGTACTGATCGGCCACGGCGGCGTCTCACTTTTGTCTTGAGCAAGGTCGTAACCCGCACAGAAACTCTTGCCGGCACCACGAATGATGACGACGCGCACTTCGGGATCGGCATCGGCTTCGCGCAACAACTCGAAGAGTCGCGAACGAAGTGCATGCGACAGCGCATTGCGCTTGTCGGGGCGGTTGAGCGTGAGGCGGCGAACGTACGGTGCGGGCTCGTCGGCCAGAACCGTGTCGCTACCCGCTGCGGTCACTTCGCCTGCTTCTCCCAGTACGGCGCTCGCAGTTCGCGCTTGTTGATCTTGCCCATGGCGGTGCGTCCGACGGTTGTCACGATTTCGACCGTCTTCGGACACTTGTAACCCGCCAGTTGCCCGCGGCACAGCGCGATGATTTCTTCCGGCGTCGGAGCCTTCGCCATGTCGATCGGCACGACGAGACCCTTGACGGCCTCACCCATGTCGGCATCGGGAACCCCGATGACGGCGACGTCGGCGACGAGCGGGTGCTCGATGATCACCTTTTCTGCCTCGGCCGGATAGATGTTTACGCCGCCCGACACGATCATGTCGCTGAAGCGGTCGGTGATGTAGACGAATCCGTCTTCATCGACGTAGCCGATCTCACCGAGCGAGAAGACGCCGGGACGAAGGTGCGCCTTCGCGGACTTTTCGGGATCATTCGGGTACACGACACCGCGCCCCGTTGCGTCCTCGAAGAACAGTCGTCCCTCGGTGTTGGCGGGCAGCTCGTTGCCGTCATCGTCGACGACGATGCAACGCGTGAAGGGTGGGTTGACGACCTTGCCGACCGAACCCGGGTGGGTCAGCCAGTCCTCACTGGTGATCGAGCACACCGTGCCAACCTCGGTGGCTCCGTATGCGTCGACGAACACCGGGCCGAACCATTCGATCATCCGCTTCTTCACGTCGACCGGGCACTTCGCGCCGGTGTGCGACAGCATCTTCATCGACGACACGTCGTACTTCGCACGCACGTCGGCGGGAAGGTCGAGCATGCGCTTGAAGTGCGTGGGCACCATCACACTGCTGGCGGCCTTGAATTCCTCGATCTTGGCGAGCGTGCGCTCGGGGTCGAACTTTTCGATGATGACGACCGGTGTGCCGGTGGCGAGAATGCGCACGCCCGACAACGGACCCGTGTGGTACATCGGCCCGACGACGAGGTGCACACCAAGCGAGGCGAAACGGTTCGTTGCCAACACCGCGATGTGCTCGGCGATGTTCTTGCCGCCGGCGAACATCGTGGGCGGCAGGTCGACACCCTTCGGGAAGCCGGTGGTGCCGCTCGTGTAGAGCATGTTCGGGCGCGGCGGGACGTCGTCCGCCGGCTCGGCATCACTCGACGTGACCAGCAGAGACTCGAGCGACTCGACGCCCGCGGGCAGTGACCCTTCGGCACGCCACACGACCACGGGAATCGGGGT
>JBJTYJ010000037.1:0-5287 GCA_046082705.1 Actinomycetota bacterium
AACCGCGACGGGCCCGACACCCGGGCCGCCGCCGCCGTGCGGGATGCAGAAGGTCTTGTGCAGGTTGAGATGGCTCACGTCGGCACCGAACTTGCCCGGTGCCGCAAGGCCGACGAGTGCGTTCAGGTTCGCGCCATCGACGTACACCTGGCCACCTGCGTCGTGCACGATGCCGCAGATCTCGACGACTGCCTCTTCGTACACACCATGGGTCGACGGGTAGGTGATCATCAGGGCGGCGAGACGGTCGCCTGCAAGCTCGATGTTGCGACGCAGATCGGCGACGTCGACGTTGCCTTCTTCGTCGCACTTCACGACCACGACCTTCATGCCGGCCATCACTGCGCTGGCGGCGTTGGTGCCGTGCGCCGAGGACGGAATGAGACAGACATCGCGGCCGAGGTCACCGCGTGAGCGGTGGTACGCACGGATCGCAAGCAAGCCGGCAAACTCGCCTTGGCTGCCGGCGTTCGGCTGCAGGCTGACCGCGTCGTATCCCGTCGCCTCGCAGAGCCATTCCTCCAACTGCGAGATCATCTCGAGCGAGCCCGCCCGCGCCTCTGCAGGTGCGAACGGATGCAGCGATGCGAACTCGGGCCACGTGACGGGGATCATCTCGGACGTGGCGTTCAGCTTCATCGTGCACGACCCGAGGGGGATCATCGTGCGGTCGAGGGCGAGGTCCTTGTCGGCGAGGCTGCGCAGATAGCGCAGCATCTCGTGCTCGGTGCGGTGGGCCTTGAAGGCGTGGTGCTCGAGGAAGGCATCGGAGCGCAGCGAGTCGAGGGGGCTTTAGAGAGCGGACTCCCACAACTTGTCGATCTGGTCGGCACAGCCGAAGAACCCGGCGATCGTACGGATGTCGTCGCGCGTCATCGTTTCGTCTATCGAAATTCCGACGGTGTCGTCGTCGGTGTGGCGCAGGAACCAGCCCTCGTTGCGCGAGATGCGCAAGATGACATCTGCATCACCCCTGGGGTCGACGGTGAGCGTGTCGAACCACGAGGAGTTGACGACCTCGTGGCCGGCGGCGACTAGTGCTTCGGCGAGAACGTTGGTGAAGGCGTGGACGCGCGAGGCGATTTCCACGAGACCCTCTCGACCGTGCCACGCTGCGTACAGGCCGGCCATGTTGGCGAGCAGTACCTGCGCGGTGCAGATGTTCGACGTGGCCTTCTCGCGGCGGATGTGCTGCTCGCGGGTTTGCAGGGCAAGGCGCAGTGCGGGACGCCCACGTGTGTCGACACTGACGCCGACGAGACGGCCGGGCAACGAACGCACGTGCGATTCGCCGATGGCAAGGTATGCGGCGTGCGGGCCGCCCATACCCATCGGTATTCCGAAGCGCTGAGAGGTGCCAACCGCGGCATCGAAGCCGAGTTGTCCGGGCGGAGTGATGAGGCACAGCGCAAGCAGATCGGCGGCGGCGATGGCGAGCGCCCCGACCGAATGCGCAGCCCCGACGATGTTGCGCAATGTGTCCGCGGTGGGAACGCTGCCCGACAAACCGGGAATCGAAACGAGGACTCCGAAGGGCTTGGCGGCGGAAATCCGAGAGGCTTCGCCAACCACGATGTCGATACCAAGTGGCTCGGCGCGCGTTTGCAGAACCGCAAGTGTCTGGGGGAGAACGTCATCAACGACGAAGAACGTGTCGGAGTCGGCGGCCGCTGCGCGATGTGCCATCGTCATTGCCTCGGCTGCGGCGGTGGCCTCGTCGAGGAGCGAGGCGTTGGCGACGTCGAAACCTGTGAGTTCGGCGATCATCGTCTGGAAGTTGAGAAGCGCCTCGAGGCGTCCCTGTGAAATCTCCGCTTGGTAGGGCGTGTATGCGGTGTACCAAGCCGGATTCTCCAACACGTTGCGTTGGATGACCGCGGGCGTGATCGTGCCGAAATAGCCCATGCCGATCGCGCTGCGACCCACTTCGTTCTTCGCGGCAAGCTCGCGCAGCGTGCGCAAGGCTGCCTGCTCGGAGAGGCCCGACTCGATTGACAAGCCCTCGGTCAGTGCGATCACCGCGGGAATGGTTTGCTGCGCGAGGTCATCGAGGTCGACGGCACCAACCGTGGCGAGCATCGATGCAAGGTCGCTCGGGTTGGCACCCATGTGGCGGGTCTCGAACTTTTCTTCACCGAAATGTGACGGGGACAGACGCACGTTTGCTCCTGACGGATGGTTGATGTGCGCCCCCGCTGTCGGTGGGACCTGAGAGCTTCACGGCCGAGGCCGCTTTCCCCTTCGGTGGGAGAGTTGCCTCTCCGCTTTCCAGCGTGTGAGTCCCGACGGTCCTTTGTGCCTGAGAGGTTCCGGGGCGGTTGCTCCTTCGGCGGCCGGCGAACCGGCTCTCTCCCGTGCGGGAATTTCAGTTGTGCCCGAGAACTTACATCACTTGCGTGCGGTTCTCTCTTCCTCGTAGGCGGCAATTGCCGTGAGTTGCGCCCCGAGGGTGGAGTCGACCCATCGTGAACCTGCAGCGATGATGCGGTCGTAGCTGGCCTGCGGGCCCGCGAGCTGATCCTGGAAGTGGGGCATCACGTATTCGGCGAAGAGTTCGTAGCTGCGCTTCGTGGCCGGCCAATCGGCGATGTCGGCACCGAGGAACAGATATGCACCGAAACCTCCGGTCTTTTGGCGCAGACGTTCGAGCTGGGCGATCGCCATCTCGGGCGTGCCGATGACCATCCGACCCGACTCATTGGCGAAGTCGACGAACGCGTCGTAGTCGGTGGGAGGAGCGTCGCTCGGGTCGCCGACGGGGATGATGTGCGAGAGGTATTCGAAGACCCACTGGAGTCCGTACTTGCAGTTCTCGCGTGCCTGTTTTTCCGTTTCGGCGATATGCATCGGGCCCATCAGGCGCCACTGTGATCGGTCGGCTACGTGGCCGTGCAGGGCTGCTTCTTCCTGCCAGACGTTGAAGTTGTAATCGAGCACCTGGAACGCGGCGGGTTCCGTGGCGGCGATCGAGAGAAGACCCGTGCCGTAGCGCCCTGCAAGCTTCGATCCCGACGGAGATATCGATGAAGCCACCGCGACCGGAAACTTCGAGAAGGGCTTCATCTGCAGCACTGCGTCTTCGCAGACGAACCAGTCGGTGTGCTTGGTGACCGTCTCGCCGCGGAAGAGTCGCATGATGACGTCGAAGGATTCCTCCATGCGTGGGCGTTGCATCTCCGGGGGAATGCCGAGCATCGCGGCATCACTCGTCAGCTGACCGGGGCCCGCACCGAACATCATCCGACCGCGGGTGAGGTGGTCGAGCATCACGATGCGATCCGCAAGGATCAGCGGATGGTGGTAGGGAAGTGAGTTGACTCCAGTGCCCAGCTTGATGTGTGACGTGCGCTGCGCTGCAGCCGCGATGAACACCTCGGGCGACGCGATCAGTTCGGACCCGGCGCTGTGATGTTCGCCGATCCAGGCCTCGTCGTAACCGAGCTTGTCGAGCCACTCGACGAGTTCGAGGTCGCGGTGCAACAGGAGGGTCGGGTTGATGCCCGTCTTGTGCATGGGCGGGAGAAAGATGCCGAAACGCATGCGCAATTCTTACTCGACGGTCCCGTAGGCACCGCCATGCCCACCGGTCGCGTTCGAGGCACGTACGTCATCGACGCTGGCGCGCAACGCGGACACGAAGTCATCGACGATTTTGTCGTGGTGTGCGCTCACCGTCATGTGCAACGTGGCCGGGGGAGACTGTCGGTCGACCCACCAACCGCGTGCGGCCAACGCGTCGGCGACTGCATGCGCGGGAACGGTGGGGTCGGTCGACCCAAAACAGATCAGCGTCGAGTCGGGTTTCGTCATGACGAAAAGGGGATCGATCGCATCGATCTCGTCGGCGAGGAGGAGAGTGGTTGCTCGGGTGCGGGCGGCAAGCTCGGCGTAACCCTCGCGCCCGAAGTGGGTCATCATCGCCCACGACGAGGCGATCGGCCCGCCGCTTTTCGTGCCGAGCACGCCTGAGCTGCCGTACATGCCGCCGAGCCAGTTGTTGGTGACGAACACCTGCTTGTCACGCAATTCGCGCGAGCGGTAGACGATCACGCCCGAGCCCTTCGCGGCGTATCCGTATTTGTGGAGATCGACGGAGATGGAAGTGACACCGTCGACCCGGAAGTCGAAAGGATGTTCACCACTCGCAAAGGGGTCGAGGAAGGCGAGCACCATGCCGCCGATGCATGAGTCGACGTGCAGCGGGACGCCGCGCGACAGCGCAATCTCGCCGATCTCCGAGATCGGATCGACGACCCCTTGGGGATACTGCGGTGCCGAGGCGACCATCAACACGGTCGAGTCGTCGATGGCGCCGGCCATGGCGCGCGGGTCGGCACGCCAGTCATCGCGAACGGGGACGCGTCGGCTTTCGAGTCCGAAATAGGCGCAGGCCTTTTCGAATGCTGCATGGGCAGAGGTCGGCAGAACGATGTTCGGCCGGGCGATATCGGGTCGGCGCTGCTTCGCCGCGTACGAGACCATGAGCAGGCTCTCGGTGCCGCCCGAGGTCATGAAGCCGGCAGAACCAGGTGGGGCGTGAAAGAGCCCAGAGACGAAGCCGAGAACCTCGGCCTGCATCCGCCGCAGACTGGGAAACGCGGCGACGTTCAGGGCGTTCTCGCCGGCGTACATCGCATAGGCGCGTTCCGATAATTCCAGTGCCTCGGGCGTCGCCAGATACGTGAGGCTGAACGCCCGTCCGTTCCGCCAGTCGATGTCGGCCATGCGCAGATCCGCCAAGGCGGTCATCACGTTCTCTGGCCGGTTCGCAGGTTCGCCCACGGCGCGCAGAGTAGTGCGGTCGATTGATGGGGGTTGTCCTGCGATTCCCCTTTGTTTCCCGCGTGATCCGTATTTTACATAAGATGTATTATGGGCGGAGGCGGATGGTTTCCAGGGGGTCCGCGCAGTCCAGTATCCACCGCAACATTTCGGCCAATTCGCGCGCTGTGGGCTTCTTGTTGTCCTCCAGGTCGCGACGGACATCCTGCACCGCGCAGGCCAATACGTAGAGCGCATCGTGAAGGTCGTCGAGTTCGGTTCGCGTCATGACGAGTTGATCCTCGGACAGTTTCAATTCGCGTGCGCGTTGTCGTGCGACCCAGTCCCATTGTCGACATGCCTGCGAACAGAATTCGCGTGGTCGACCCGGTCCATCGGCGGTGGCAATTGCCCGGCGGCACCACCGGCAACGCGGCTTGTCGTCGGCCATCCCCTCGAGTGCCGGCTGGCCCGACCCTTTGGTTGATTTCGTCATGACGTAATTATGCGCCGAACGGCGACGCAG
>JBJTYJ010000038.1:0-7175 GCA_046082705.1 Actinomycetota bacterium
CGCAGATCATGTGCTTCCAGGAACTCTTCTACGGGCCGTACTTCTGCCAGGTGCAGGAAGCCGTGTACTACGACTACACCGAGTACATCCCCGATGGGCCGACCACCCAGCGTTTCCAGGCGTTGGCCAAGGAGCTCGGGATGGTGATGGTGCTGCCGATGTACGAGATCGAGCAGCCCGGCGTGTACTACAACACAGCCGCGGTGATCGATGCCGACGGCACTTATCTCGGCAAGTACCGCAAGCAGCACATCCCGCAGGTGAAGGGCTTCTGGGAGAAGTTCTATTTCAAACCCGGCAACGGCGGCTATCCGGTGTTCGAAACCGCAGTCGGCAAGGTCGGCGTGTACATCTGCTACGACCGCCACTTCCCCGAAGGCTGGCGCGCACTCGGCGTGAACGGCGCCGAGGTCGTGTTCAACCCGTCGGCAACGCACCGTGGTCTCTCCGAGTACCTGTGGCGTCTCGAGCAACCCGCGTCGGCGGTTGCGAACATGTACTACGTCGGTGCGATCAACCGCGTGGGTATCGAACCACTCGGTGAAAATGACTTCTACGGCCAGTCGTACTTCGTCGACCCCGAAGGCAAGTTCGTGGGTGAGGTCGGCGATCCGTACAAGCCGGAACTGATCGTCCGCGACCTCGACATGGACAAGATCAAGCAGGTCCGGGACCGCTGGGCGTTCTATCGCGACCGTCGTCCCGACGCGTACGGCGATCTCACGGAAAACCGCCTCGGCGGCTGAAAAAGGGGGAACATGGCACGCACTCTCATCATCAACGGAACAATCATCAGCCCCACCGGCCTCAGCGCCGGTGACGTGCTGGTCGACGGCGAAACCATCGCCGCAATCTTCCAGCCGGGCCAGGTGGCCGCACTCGGCATCACCGCCGACCGCACCATCGACGCCAAGGGCAAGTACGTCATCCCGGGCGGCATCGACGTGCACACGCACATGGAACTGCCCTTCGGCGGCACGGAAGCGTCCGACACCTTTGAAACCGGCAGCAATGCCGCTGCGTGGGGCGGTGTCACGACGATCGTCGACATGGCACTGCAGCGCTATGGCGAGAACGTGCAAGAGGGCCTCGCCACCTGGCACCGCAAGGCCGAGGGCAACTGCTCGATCGACTACGCCTTCCACCAGATCATCGGTGGTATCGACGATCAGTCACTGAAGGACATGACCTACCTCGTCGAGAACGAGGGCGTCACGTCGTTCAAGTTGTTCATGGCGTACCCCGGCGTCTTCTACAGCGACGACGGCCAGATCCTGAAAGCCATGCAAACTGCCAGCGAAAACGGCGCGATGATCATGATGCACGCCGAAAACGGCATCGCAATCGACGTTCTCGTCGCACAACACCTCGCCCGCCGCGAGACCGACCCGAAGTACCACTCGATCAGCCGCCCGAGCCTGCTCGAGGGTGAGGCCACGCATCGCGCCATCGTTCTGTCAAAGGTCGCCGGCAACGTGCCGCTGTACATCGTGCACATGTCCGCGGCGGAAGCCCTCGACGAAGTCGCACAGGCACAGAACGAGGGCTTGAACGTTTTCGCCGAAACCTGTCCGCAGTACCTCTACATGACGCTCGAAGATCATCTGGCCCAGCCCGGCTTCGAAGGCGCAAAGTACGTGTGCAGCCCGCCGATTCGCTCGAAGCACGACCACCGACACCACCATGCCGACCTCTGGAAGGGTCTGCGCATGAACGAGCTCGCCATCGTGTCGACCGACCACTGCCCGTTCTGCATGAAGGACCAGAAGGAACTCGGCATGGGCGACTTCTCAAAGATCCCGAACGGCATCGCGGGCGTCGAGCACCGAATGGAGCTCATCTACCAGGGTGTCGTGTTGGGCGAGATCAGCCTCGAGCGTTGGGTCGAGACCTGCTCCACCACTCCGGCGCGCATGTTCGGCATGTACCCGAAGAAGGGCATCATCGCCCCGGGTTCCGATGCCGACATCGTCGTATGGGACCCGAATGCAAAGACGAAGATCGGCATCAACGACAAGCACCACATGAACACCGACCACAGCGCGTGGGAAGGAACGGTGATCGACGGCAAGGTCGACACCGTCATGTCCCGTGGCATGGTCGTGATGGCAAACAACAAGTTCCCCGGACGCAAGAGCCACGGCAAGTACATCCGCCGAGGCCTCAGCCAGTACCTGCACTGACAGAAAGGAGAACAAGATGAAACGCATTTCCCATTGGATCGACGGCAAGGTTGCCGCAGGCACGTCGGGTCGTTCCGGCAAGGTTTTCAACCCCGCCACCGGCGAGGTGCAAGCCGAGGTCGACTTCGCCGACATTTCCGAAATCGACCGTGCAGTCGCCACCGCCAAGGCGGCACTGCCGGCATGGCGTGCCACGAACCTGTCGCGCCGCGCCGAGATCATGTTCAACCTGCGCGAACTGATCGACGCGAACCGCAAGGAAATCGCCTCGCTGCTGTCGCTCGAACACGGCAAGGTCATCTCCGATGCACTCGGTGAAGTCGCACGCGGCCTCGAGAACATCGAGTTCGCCTGCGGCGTACCCCACCTCATGAAGGGCTCCTACAGCGAGCAGGCATCGTCGGGTGTCGACGTCTACAACATCCGCCAGCCCCTTGGTGTCGTCGCCGGCATCACGCCGTTCAACTTTCCCGCCATGGTGCCGATGTGGATGTTCTCCACCGCACTCGCCTGCGGCAACACCTTCGTGCTGAAGCCCAGCGAAAAAGACCCGTCGGTGACGATGT
The DNA here is from genome assembly GCA_046082705.1 of Actinomycetota bacterium. Classification (GTDB taxonomy): domain Bacteria; phylum Actinomycetota; class Acidimicrobiia; order Acidimicrobiales; family Ilumatobacteraceae; genus F1-20-MAGs119. The sequence continues at coordinate 2,750 of JBJTYJ010000038.1, forward strand.
TCGTGGCTGAACTCCTGAAGCAGGCGGGCCTGCCGGATGGCGTCTACAACATCGTCCACGGCGACAAGGTGGCGGTCGACCGACTGCTCGAGCACCCCGACATCGCCGCAGTGTCGTTCGTTGGTTCGACACCCATCGCGAAGTACATCTACGAAACAGGTACCCGCAACGGCAAGCGCGTGCAGGCGCTCGGCGGGGCAAAGAACCACATGCTGGTTCTTCCCGACGCCGACCTCGACATGGCCGCCGATGCCGCGGTCAGCGCTGCGTACGGTTCGGCAGGCGAACGCTGCATGGCAATTTCGGTACTGCTCGCCCACGACTCGATCGCAGACTCGTTGGTATCGAAGATCCAGGACCGCATCCCGAACATCAAGGTCGGCCCCGGTGACGAGCCCGGCAACGAGATGGGACCGCTCATCACGGGTGAGCACCGCGACAAGGTCGCGGGCTACGTCGCCGGCGCGACGAAGGACGGAGCCAAGGTCGTCGTCGACGGTCGCGAGGGTGCGCCGAACGACGGCTTCTTCCTGAAGCCCAGCCTGATCGACAACGTGAAACCCGGCATGGCCTGCTACGACGAGGAAATCTTCGGACCCGTGCTGTCGGTCGTTCGCGTCGGCAGTTACGACGAAGGTGTCGACCTCATCAACTCGAACCAGTACGGCAACGGCACCGCGATCTTCACCCGCGACGGCGGAGTCGCACGCCAGTTCCAGTTCGACATCAATGTCGGCATGGTCGGCATCAACGTGCCGATTCCCGTGCCCGTGTCGTACTACTCGTTCGGCGGCTGGAAGGCGTCCCTCTTCGGCGACCAGCACATGTACGGCCCCGAGGGAATCAACTTCTTCACCCGCAGCAAGGTCGTCACATCACGCTGGCCCGACCCGCGCACGTCGCAGGTCGACCTCGGCTTTCCGCAGAACCGCTAGTCACACACAACGAAAGGGGGAACGAACATGGATCTTGGAGTCGTCCTGCAGACGACGCCGCCCGCGGCGCGCGTCATCGAACTTGCCAAGTGTGCCGAGGCCTTCGGCTTCACCCACGTGTGGACCTTCGACAGCCACATCCTGTGGGAAGAGCCCTACCCCATCTATTCCAAGATTCTCGATTCGACGAACAACGTCATCGTCGGTCCGATGGTCACGAACCCCGCCACACGCGACTGGACGGTCACGGCAAGCCTCTTCGCGACGCTGAACGAGATGTACGGCAATCGCACCGTCATCGGTATCGGCCGAGGTGATTCCGCCGTGCGTGTCACCAACGGCAAGCCGACGACACTCGCGACGTTGCGCGAGAGCATCCATGTGATCCGCGAACTCGCCAACGGCCGCGGCGTGCAGTACAACGGCTCGGAGATCCGCTTCCCCTGGGCCGGCAAGAGCCGCGCCGAGGTGTGGGTCGCCGCATACGGCCCGAAGGCGCTGCAGTTGACGGGCGAAGTTGGCGACGGGTTCATCCTGCAACTCGCCGACCCCAGCATCACCGCGTGGACAATCAAGGCCGTACGCGATGCAGCAGCGGCCGCGGGTCGCGACCCGAAGTCGGTGAAGATCTGCGTGGCTGCGCCCGCCTACGTCGGCACCGACATCGCCCACATGCGCGACCAGTGCCGTTGGTTCGGCGGCATGGTGGGCAACCACGTCGCCGACATCGTCGCTCGCTACGGAGAGAACTCCGACGTACCGAAGACTCTCACCGACTACATCATGGGACGCGAGGGTTACGACTACAACGAACACGGACGTGCGGGCAACAGCCACACCACGTTCGTTCCCGACGAAATCGTCGACCGCTTCTGCATTCTCGGCACACCCGACCAGCACGTCGCACGTCTGCGCGAGCTCGAGGCGCTGGGTGTCGACCAGTTCTCGATCTATCTGCAACACGACGGCAAGGACCAAACGCTCGAGGCCTACGGCGAGCGCATCATGCCGGCACTCGCCGAGTCGGTGCGGGCCAAGCAATGAACCCTCTCGTGCAGCGCATCGTTCGTCGCTCGGCGATGTTCGTCGTTGCACTCGTGTTCATCGCCGCCGTGTGGGAGCTGTACAAGGTTGTCGGCCCCGAGGACGGTGGTGCGTTGTTCGGCATCAACATCCTCCCTCGGTCGAACGGTCGCGCGATGCCCCACGTGTGGGACATGCTCTCGCGCTACGGCAGACCCGAACTTCGCTCATCCGAGCGCAAGATCTGGCGCGTCGTCCTGGCCGGCGCGTGGTTCTCGTTCCGCCTGTCGCTCGTCGGTTTTGCCATCGGTGCCACCGTGGGTGTTGCGCTCGCGACGTTGATGGCCCGCTTCAAGGTCGTCGAACGTGGCCTTCTCCCCTACCTCGTCGTCTCGCAGACGGTTCCGCTCATCGCACTCGCCCCGCTGGTGGTGTCGTGGGGCGGCAAGCTGGAAGTCTTCGGCTACGAGTGGCCGCGTTGGCTGTCGGCTTCGGTCCTTGGCGCGTTCCTCGCGTTCTTCCCCGTCGCGGTCGGCACGCTGCGCGGTCTTTCGTCGGCCAATCCCGCTTCACTCGAATTGATGGACTCGTACGCGGCATCGTGGACACAGACGCTGTTTCGTCTGCGCTTTCCCGCTGCGGTGCCGTTCATGGTTCCGGCGTTGAAACTCGCCGCGTCGTCGGCCGTGATCGGTGTCGTCGTCGCCGAAATCTCGACGGGCCTGAAGGGTGGCATCGGCCGCCTCATCATCGAGTACGCCCGCGAGGCAACGGGCGACCCGGCCAAGGTCTTCACCGCCGTGTTCGGCGCCGCAGTGCTCGGCCTCGCAATGGCCGGCCTCGTTTCTGCCTTCGATCTCTACGTCATGCGCAACCGACCCAAAGAAGCGCTGTAAAGCCAAGGACCCGCAATGTCGACAGTCAGCGTCTCCAACCTCAACAAGATCTTCAACAAGGGCAAGGCCAACCAGGTCGACGCCCTTGTCGACGTGTCACTCACCATCGAAAAAGGTGAGTTCGTCTCGCTGATCGGACCGTCGGGCTGCGGCAAGTCGACCCTGCTGCGTCTCATCGCCAACCTGCTGGAACCGACGTCGGGCGACATTGTCGTCGCCGGAAAGTCGGCCAAACAGTCACGCCTCGACCAGGACTACGGCATGGCTTTCCAGCAGGCCGGCTTGTTCGACTGGCGCACCGTCACGAAGAACATCGAACTTCCCCTCGAGCTGAAGGGTTGGGACAAGGCCAAGCGAGAGGCTCGCTCGCGCGAGATGCTCGATCTCGTGAAGTTGCCCGAGTTCGCTGACCACTTCCCATGGCAGTTGTCGGGCGGCATGCAACAGCGCGTAGCCATCGCCCGCGCGCTCGCCGCCCACCCGCCGCTCCTGCTCATGGACGAGCCCTTCGGCGCCCTCGACGAGATGACCCGCGAACACATGCAGGCCGAACTGCTCAGCATCTGTGCTGCGACCGGTACCACCGTCATGTTCGTCACGCACTCGATTCCCGAGGCCGTTTACCTCTCGAACCGCGTCGTCGTCATGTCACCACGACCGGGACGCATCACGAAGATCGTCGACGTCAACCTCGACGGAAACCGCAACGAAACCACCCGCGAGCGCCCCGACTTCTTTGCCACAATCACCGCGGTTCGCGAAGCGTTGCGCGCCGGCGGTGGACACGCCCATACGGGTGCAGGGGGCGAGGACCGCTGATGAACCTGCGTCTGCGTGCCGCGCTGCCGCCGGTCGTGTTCGGCGTTGCCGTCATCGCTTGGTGGGAGGCCGCCGTCAAGATCTTCGATCTGAAGCCCTATTTCCTCTCGGCTCCCTCGAAAATCTGGGATCAGTTCGCCAATAACAAGAGCCTCATCTGGGAAGCCACTCGCGTGTCGGGCACCAACGCACTCGTCGGCCTGCTCGCCGGAACCGTGCTCGGCATCGCGATGAGTTTCCTTCTCAGCCGCTACAAGATCCTGGGTGACATCGTCACGCCGCTTGCCATCGCCCTGAACGCAATCCCGATCTTCGTCCTCGTTGCAGTTCTCAACAACATGTACAGCATCACGAGCGAAATCCCCCGCCGGCTCATGGTCACGCTCGTCGTCTACTTCATCGTGCTCGTCAACGTCGCCAAGGGATTGACCCAGGTGCGCAGCACGCACGTCGAGCTGATGCGCTCCTATGCGGCGAGCGAGTTCGCCATCCTCCGTAAGGTGCGGGTTCCAAACGCCGTGCCCTACCTGTTCACCGCGCTCAAGATCGCCGCGCCGGCCTCCGTCATCACCGCCTTCGTCTCCGAGTACTTCGGGGGTTCGCAGAACGGTCTAGGGAGTCGAATCACGAGCAACATCGCAAATTCGAAGAACGCCGCAGCCTGGGCCTACGTTCTGGGGGCCTGTCTGCTCGGGCTAGTGTTCTACATAGTCTCCGTAGTGCTGGAGAACGTCACCTCTCGGGGTGGCGGGG
>JBJTYJ010000039.1:0-2259 GCA_046082705.1 Actinomycetota bacterium
AATTGAGGAAGTGCCCGATGATGATGAGCACCGCGATGAGCGCAAGGTCCCACGACGGGTTTTCCCACAGCGGGCGCAAATCGTCACGACGCTGCCACACGAGCACGAAGAGCACCGCGACGACGGCGATGGTCACCGGCCAGCGGAGCAGTTTCTTCACGTGCCCGGGTTCCTGTTGAACGACGCGTAGGAAGAGAGAAGACCGATCACCTGCATCGTGTGGTGACTGAGCGACACCTTGTTGCGATACCACGCCTCGGCCGCCTTCGGCGTGAGCAGGCCTTCGACGTAACGCTTGTTCCACGCGAACGGAAGGTCGCCCAACTGGTCGAGAATTTCCGTGCGCAGTTGGTTCATGTACCAGCCGTCGACCGGTGAATCGCTGGGTGACTGTTTGGGTTGGTCGATGATGACGTTGGGTAGAAGGCCGTGACGTCGCACCATGTCGACGAGGATTTCCTTGCCGGCCGACGACGCCGACGAGCCCTCCGAGCGCAGGTATTCGAAGGGAATCCCCGAGACGAACGTGCGCAGGCGTGCATGCATGAACGGACTCGCCTGCGCGACGCCCGTCGCCGCAACTGCACCGTCGACCTTGACCTTGCTCTGTCCGTTCAGGCCGTTGCCGTTGAACGCCAACTGCGTACGGTTCAGGTGCTCGAGACCCGCGGCCAAACGCGTGCGAATGGTGAGCACCGTTTCGGCCTGGGCGGGAGAGGTCGATGTGCGTAGACGACCGAGTGCGGCGGCGTCGAACACTTGCGTCGGAAGATGTGCACCGACGGTTTCGTCGAGAAGTCGGTTGCGCAGCGTGCCGCGTGCCATGCGTGCCACGTGACCGAGACGCCGTTCGACGACGCCAGTCGACAGCGTCCCCGCGGCAAGTCGGGTGAGCGCCGACGGCATGCGCTTGGTCGCCGCCGCGATGGCGGCACGACGGCTGACCGTTGGATATCCGAGAAAGATCGCGTCACAACCATCGCCCGTGAAAATGTGGGCGTGTCCGTCGGCGGCAATCTGTCGGGCTGCGTGCAACGTGTGGATTTGGTAGTGCGGCTGTGACCCGGGCTGGGTGAAAGTTGCGGCAAAACCGCGCAGATTCGATGCGATCACCGACGAATCGAAGTCGACCCAGTGGTGACGTATGCCGAGGTGGTTGGTGAGCGTGTCGACGTTGCGTTGAACGTACGTGGAATCTGCGAAACGGAACGTGTACGTCTCGACTTGGTGGCCGAGGCCGACGAGCACGGCAGCAACGAGTGCCGAGTCGAAACCACCTAGGAGAACCGCGTGCCGACGGTGGTTGCCGGCTTGGTCGGCGATCGTGCCGATGAGGGCTTCGTGCAGCGAGTCGATGATCTCGTCGCGGCTCGAGGAGGCGTTCGCCACGTAGGGCATCGCGGTCACGTTTGCGGCGGTAGTCGCGACGGTGCGGGTTCCGGCCTTCATCACCGTGACGCGCTCGTACATCGAATGTGGTTCGGGCACGAATCCGAATCCGAGGAGAAAGTCCTCGTACGCACGGTCGAGTGCGAGTCCCGGCACGACACGGCGCAGTGCGTGGAGTGAACTCGCGACCCATGTGGCACCGTTCGCCGTGCGGTGCACGAAGAGGCGATGACTGCCCCTTCCGGCTGCAGCGACGAGTTCACCGTCGGCCCCAAAGCCGGCTGCAACGACGTCGTCGGGGTCGGCGTCGAGCAGTGCGGTTGGGTTCGACGTGCAACCCTGCGCGGCGGAGCCGAAGAAGGCCGCCGCCGAGTTGCTGGTTGCGGTCAGCTTGGTCGTGGTTCCGGACCCGAGGGTGGCGACGATCGTGCGGTTGTCATGTGACACCGCCGTGTTGGTCGAAGAGGTGAGGGACTCGATCGTGCGATGCGCGGCATCGGTATCGGGGCCCGAGTAGGCGATGAGACCGTGCAACGTGGCCGCCGTCAGACGGGGTCGACGTCGAGGCGTCGGCGCGTGGCGCGCACAACGAGGTCGGCGAGAAGACCGAGGGTCGTCACCTGCAGTGCGGCGAAGAAGATGAGAAGAGTGTTGGTGGACAGGCGGAAGTCGCGGCTCGACCAGTCGAAGCCCAACTTCACGACTGCGAGTGCGAAGAGAAGGCCACCGAGCGGAAGAAACACCTTGAGCGGGTTGTACGACAGCGTCATGCGAATGACCTGCAGGATGTACCGCTTGGTGTCACGCCACCAATGGAACTTCGAGCGGCCCGCGCGCGGGAAGTAATCGATCGGTACGTAACCGACGCTG
>JBJTYJ010000040.1:0-3463 GCA_046082705.1 Actinomycetota bacterium
GTTGGGCGCCTTCGAGGTGTTGGAGCACATCGACGACGACGCCGGTGCGCTGCGTGACTGGATGACGCATCTCGACCCCGAAGGACACGTGTTGTTCAGCGTGCCCGCACATGCCCGGCGATTCGGACCCTCCGACGAGGCCGTTGGACATTTCCGGCGCTACGACGCGGTCGATGTGGAACGTCTGTGCGCATCGGTGGGCCTCGAGATCGTCGAACGACGGGCGTACGGCGCAATCGGAGGGCACGTGCTCGAGTCGGTGCGCAACGTCATCATTCGTCGTCGCGGCGGCAACGTTGCCGGTGCTGCCGCACCCGAAGCAAAGTCGGCGGGTAGCGGCCGGTTGTTCCAACCCACCACGCGTACGGCTGGTGCACTGACCGCCGTGGTCGCGGCACCGATGCGGGTTGCGCAACGCCCGTTCGCCGCGGGTCAGTTCGGTGTGGGTTGGGTCGTTTTGGCGCGGCGCAAGCGCGGCACGGTGTAGGCGTACCCCGCCGCACCCAGCACCACGGCCGAAGCCAGCATCACGCCACGATCGGTCGTTGCTGCGAGCAGTCCGTCGTCGAGGGTCGCGCCCATGCCGACCGCCGCGGTGGTGACGAAGAGTTCACGGAAGCCGAGCGCTCCCGGTGTGAAGGCGATGATGCCGGCGATCGCGGCGGCGGGAGCAACGACGAGGAAGAACCAAAAGGATTCGTCGACGCCGAGCAGACCGAACGCCAATCGAAAGCGCCACGCGGTGAGTACGTATTTCGCCACGTCGATGGCGAGAACCTGCAGCGAGGTCGTTGGCGTGCGTTGGATCTCGTGCCAACCCTCGTTGAACGACGCCGCGGCTTGTGCCGGCTTGCCGCGCAACAGCGGCCAGTCGGGAAGCGGAAAACGCATGAGCGCCACGCATGCGATGCCGAGTGCGATCAGCACGACGAACACCGTCCATGCGAAGTCGCCGCCGGCCGATGCGTAGGCGACGACACCGATGATGCCCACAATTGCGGATGAGCCGAGGCTGATGACGAGGTTCGCGCCGTAGTTGCTTCCACTTTTTGCGTAGGGGACGCCGTGCACCGCGTTCATGTAGCGGAACTTGTAGATCGTTCCGACCTGCCCGGGCAGCAGATTGCCGAGGAGACCCGCGGTGAAGACCATCCAGTTCTCCAGGAATCCGACGCGCACACCGGTTGCGCGGTAGACCACCCAGAATTCCGACGAATTGAGGAAGTGCCCGATGATGATGAGCACCGCGATGAGCGCAAGGTCCCACGACGGGTTTTCCCACAGCGGGCGCAAATCGTCACGACGCTGCCACACCATCGCGAACAACAGGGCGACGACCCCGATCGTCATGACCCACCGGAGGAGTTTCTTCACCGCGGTGTCCGATTCACATCCGGTTGAACGATGCGTATGAGGCGAGTAAACCAACAGCCTGAAGAGCGTGATGGCCGATCGAAACGCGCTCGCGGTACCACGTTTCGGCGCGCTTCCGTTTCAGCAGTTGGTCGATGTACTTCGGGTTCGCCGCGAAGGGAAGGTCGCCGAGAAGTGCAACCACGCGGGCCCGAACGTCACGCGAGTACCAATCATCGACGGGGGAATCGACGGGTGATTGCTTGGGTTGATTGACGAACGAATCGGGCAGCATTCCGTACCGACGCACCATCGCAACGAGCAGTTCCTTGCCGTTCGCCGCTGGCGAATCGTCCTGTTTTTTCAGGTAGTCGATGGGTAGTGACGACACGAAGCCGCGCAACGAGGGGTCGAGATACGGCGTGAAGTGGGGAATACCCGTGTCGCAAACCGCGCCGTCGACCTTCACCTTGCTCTGGCCGGTCAGCCCGTTGCCGTGGAACGCGCGCTTCGGTCCGCCCTGGCCCGACACCGCTGCAGCGAGGCGGTCGCGAATCGCGCGCATGTTTTCCGCCTGGGCTGGCGCGTCGTCGCCACGCAGCAATTTAAGGGCGAATTCGTCGAGGTAACGGGTCGGCAAATGGCCGCGAGCGGGTTCATCAAGGAGCAGATTGTCGAGCATGCTGCGAACTGTTCTTGCGACATGGCCGAAAGATCTCTCGGCCAAACGGGTTCGCAGTGGCGATCCCGCAGCCCGCACGACCGGGCTCGGAATGTGCGAAAGGCGGCGATTGAGCGCGGCGCGACGATTCACGGTCGGGTAGCTGAGGAACACCGCGTCGCATCCGTCGCCATTGAAGACATGGTCGTGACCGTCGGAGGCGATCAAGCGGCTCGCGAGCAACGTGAAGATCTGGTAGTGCGCCTGCGCGCCCGGTTGGTAGAACACGTGACCGAACCGTTCGAGGGCATCGACCACGTCGTTCGGTCGAATCACGACCGGATGATGAGTGATGCCGAAACGACCGACGAATTCTGCGACATTTCGTTGTTCGTACCGCGGGTCACCGAACGAAAAGGTGTACGTGTGAACCTCGTGACCGAGACTGCGCAGCGAGGCCGCGACGAGCATCGAGTCGAATCCGCCCAGCAGAACTGCGTGCCGATTCCGGCCGGCGGCCTGACTTTCGACCGCGCCCATGAATGCATCGCGCAGAACCGGCACGGCCTCGTCGAACGATGCCGGTGCCGAGAACGTTCGGGTGGCGGGAGGCTCGGTTGTCGATGTTGCATCGCCGCTGCGGCGCTGGCCGGCCGGCATCGATTCGATGCCGACGAACGGTGACATGGTGCCGGGATAAAAACCGAAACCGAGAACGAAGTCCTCGTACGAACGATCGATGGGTGCATTGGTTGCCTGCACAAGGAGCCACAGGGAACTGCTCGTGGTGATCGAACCGTTGTGTCGGTGCACGAAGAGTCGGTGGTTGCCGCGGTTGGCAGCGATGGTCAACCCTTCCGCATCGACGGCGCAGGCCACGACGTCGTCGGGTGCCGTGTCGAGAAGAGTCGATGCCGTGCGGTGCGTCGTCACTGCAACCGTGGCCGCCGAGCCGAAGAAGACGGCATCTCGGGCCACTGCGATCGAGGGGGACACTCCGACCGTCGCGAGCGACTGCGTGACACGTCGCACGGCGTGGCCGGCCCCCTGCGCGATCGTGATCGCACGTTCGAAGACGGAGGAGTCGGGCCCGTCGGTGGCCAGAATTGCGAACATGGTGCCGGTCAGACCGGTGCGACACCCGGCCGACCGCGCGTCGCCCGCACGACCAAGTCGGCAAGCAGGCCGAGTGTTGTCACCTGAAGCGCGGCGAAGAAGATGAGCAGGGTGTTCGTCGAGAGACGGAAGTCGCGGTTCGACCAATCGAAGCCAAGCTTTCCGAGCGCAACCGCGAAGAGCAGCCCGCCGAGCGGGAGAAAGACCTTGAGCGGGTTGTACGACAGCGTCATGCGAATGACCTGCAGGATGTACCGCTTGGTGTCACGCCACCAATGGAACTTCGAGCGGCCCGCGCGCGGGAAGTAATCGATCGGTACGTAACCGACGCTG
>JBJTYJ010000041.1:0-4774 GCA_046082705.1 Actinomycetota bacterium
GAATTCGGTCGACGCTGCACCTCGAAAAGGCGTGGGTCAGCGACGCGCTCATCGCCGAACTGCCCTGAAGTTTTCGTTTACCGCCCGTCGTTGGCGGGCATTTCGAGTTCGTACATCGGCACGGTGCTGTCACGCGACAACCACAGGCCACCGCCCACTTGGCGAAAGTGTTTGCCGAGTTCACGCCGGTACCAGGCACCGCTGCGACGGTGCACCGACATGTCGGTTGCTTCCGGGTCAACGATGTCGTCGAAGTCCGATGCCGTCGGAATTTCGAGATAGAGAAAGTGCCGGCATGCAGCCGCGAGGTTCTCGATTGCTGCACGGGTGGCGGTGTTGTCTGGGTACTGCAGAACGCTGTGGCACACGACGAGGTCGAATCGCCGCGATGGACGCCATGCGGTGATGTCGGCCTTCTTGTGGCCGTACGTCGCGCACGCGTAGTCACTGACGTCGGTCGAAACGACGGTCACCTTCGGATGGTTCGTGCGGTACCAGTCGCGCCAATATCCGGGTCCCGCACCGATATCGAGAAACGACCGAACCTCGAGGCCCCACCACGCGAGCATCGAATGAACGCCCGTGGCCAGATGGTTGATCTGTGCGACGGTGTGTACCGAACCTCGACCATAGAACTTGTCGTAATAAGCGGCGTCGAATCCTCGGCGTGGCACCGCACGTGTGTAGCAGATGCGGGGTGCGGTCCGCCTGTCGATGACCGTACGGGTGCGACCTAGTGTGAGCCCATGCGTTACGGAGCGGTATTCCCGACGGTCGAAATCGGAATGGACCCGGGTGCGATTCGTGCGTGGACGCAAGCCGTGGTCGACATGGGTTTCGAGCGAATCGTCGCCTACGACCATGTCGTCGGTGCGGTGCATGCAGACCGTGAACCCAAACTGTGGGGCCCGTACACCGAGCACGATGAGTTCCATGAACCGATCGTTCTGTTCAGCTATCTTGCGGCACTCACGACCGATGTCGAATTGGTGACCGGTGTCGTCATTCTTCCGCAGCGGCAGGCGGTGCTGTTGGCCAAGCAAGCAGCCGACCTCGATCTGTTGTGTGGTGGGCGACTGATTCTCGGCGTGGGAACGGGCTGGAACTACGTCGAGTACGAATCACTTGGCATGGAGTACCGCAATCGTGCACGTCGCATGGAAGAGCAGGTGGCGGTGATGCGCGAACTGTGGACCAACCAGGTCGTCGACTTCGACGGCAAGTACCACCGTGTCGACCGTGCAGGTGTTGCGCCGCTGCCGGCGCGCAGCATTCCCGTGTGGTTCGGCGGCTCTGCCGAGGCTTCTGTGCGCCGTGCCGCCCGCATGGGCGACGGGTACATCTTTGGCAACACGGGTTCACGTGTCGATGCGGCGAATGACATCCTGCGCGAGGAACTGAACGCGCAGGGGCGTTCCTGGGAAGACTTCCCGCGTGATGCCGTGGTTCACCTGCAGCGCGGCGAGGCTGAACTTGGTCCCGAACTCGCCGCATGGAAGGCAACCAATCCGCAGTGGACGTCGCTGTCGACGATGGCGAACCGGATGTTCCAGGGAATGGGCCCCGTGAACCGCGTCGACGACCAAATTTTGATGCTCGAGCGTTCGCTCGCGTTCGTGAAGTCGGTCTGACCGGGCTGTCAGATCGGGTCGTCAGACCGGCGCGTCGCAGGCGCGTCGCGGCGCCGATGCGTGGGGAAGATTGCGCCACATGTCGTCGAGGAGATCGTCACGCATTGCCCGGTGTGATGCGTCGTGCCACAGGTTGACGTGCTGCAGAGGGTCGTTGCTGAGGTCGTAGAGCTCGCCGTCGGTGCCGTCGTGAACACTTCCCGGAAGAGTCGCCGTACACACCCACGAACCACGTGTGATCGTGCGCAGTGAGACGATTTTGCCGAAGAGCACGCTGTCCCATTCCGTGAGGACACGTTCGTGGCCGAGGTCGCCTGCTTCGCCGTCATCGAGCGGTAGTCGGGCGGCCTCGGTGTAGTCGGGTCGCGGTAGGCCGGCAATGTCGGCGAACGTTGCAGCGAGTGACACGAGCCCGACGGGCGTGTCGACCGTTGCGGGCGTGACCGTGGTGCGCGACGGTGCGGGTCGCCACACAAGCGGCAGGCGCATCAACGAATCAACGTGGTACGGACCCTTGAAGAGAAGACCGAAGTCGCCCTGGAATTCGCCGTGGTCGGTGGTGAACACGACATCAACATCGTCGTACCAACCCTTTCGACGCAGAAGCTCGATGATGCGTCCCAATGCCTCGTCGACGAGTTCGTTCTGGATGTGGACCATTGCGTTGACTTCGCGCACCTGATCGGCGGTGAGAGGCGACGGAACCCACTTCGCGGGCGCCTCGTAGTTCGACACGAACGTGCCGTGGTACCAACCCAACCAATGGGCGGGTTTGGTTGCAAGGACGCGTTCGCGTTCGACGGGGTCGTCGACCCAACCCGCGGGAAGGTCGAGCTGGCGCCAGTCGACGCGGTGCAGTTCCGACATCGGCGGGTCCCACGCGTGGTGCGGATCGGGAAAGCTGACCCAGCAGAACCAGTCGTCGGAGTCGTTCTGCGTTTCCAGCCACGACACGGCGCGATCGGCAACCCAGTCGGTGTGGTACCAGTCGCGCGGAATCGGATTGTGCTTCACCTGGGGTGCTCCGGTGTCGCCCCCACCTGCCTCGTTCACCTGCAGCTGCGAGTTGACAATGGGGTAGAGCATCCCGACTGCTTCGGGGTGGTTTTCACGCAGCCACTTCGCGTAGTGCAGCGGGCCCATGCCGTTGTGGGTGGCGAGTTCCATGTGTTCGAATCCGCGGTGCGGTTCACGACGGCCGTCAGCAGTCTCGCGGTACACGGTTTCCTCACCGAGAGTTGCGAGGGAATTCTCGGTGAAGAGTGCGAACGGGTCGAGAAACGGTTCGAAGTGTGCCTTGCCGATGAGCGCGGTACGCCAGCCGTTGCGCCACAGATCCATGGCAATGCTCGGTGCGTCGACGGGTAGCGCCACGCCGTTCATCCACACGCCGTGGGTTGCCACGTGTTGGCCGGTCAACATCGTCGACCGCGATGGCATACAGACGACGTTCGACGGAATGGCGCGCGTGTATCGGATTCCTTCGCGGGCGATCGAGTCGATGACGGGCGTGCGTGCGACGGTGCCGCCGTTGCAACCGAGTCCGTCGTAGCGCTGCTGGTCGGTGGTGACGAAGAGAATCCGTCGCGGCATGGTCAACCTTTCCCGAATCGTTCCTGCAGTGTGCGCAGGCCGTCGCCGGCTGCCGCCCCAATGGCGAGCCCGAGCACTTCGGGTTCGATGTCGGTGCCGTAAATTGCGATGCAACGGTCGTCGGCGAGTGCGATGACGTCGACCGTTCCCACGTGATGGGTGATCAGCGGGTTGTTGATGATCGAGTACTGGAATCTGCGCAGATCGTTGTCGACGAGAAGAATCTGCTCCTCGAACACGATGCCCGACGGCAGCGTGACCCATCGTTTGTCGCCTTCGACTCGGGTCGACGACGTGGGGAACCACTCGTGCAGCGCCTCGGGCCGACCGATGAAGGCCCACACCGCATCGGCCGACGACGCCAAAATGGCATGGCGTCTGACGGAACCCATGGGCGCCAACCTACCGAACCTGTTCAGCCGACGCGGTCGTCGGTGGGCAGCGCCCAGTCAATCGGTGGCTGGTTGTGGGCCGTCAGGGCTTCGTTCGTGCGCGAAAACGGTTTGCTTCCGAAGAAGCCGTTGTTCGCCGACAGCGGTGACGGATGTGCCGACTCGATGATCGTGTGGCGTGCATCGCCCGCGACGTCGAGTATCAGCGCCTTCTTCTTGCGTGCGTAAGCACCCCAAAGAATGAAGACGACATGCTGTTCTTTTGCGGCCACCGCGCCGATGACGCAGTCGGTGAAGGTTTCCCAACCCTTCCCCTGGTGCGATGCGGCGGCGTTCGCGCGCACGGTGAGCGTCGCATTGAGCATCAGCACACCCTGGCGTGCCCACGGTTCGAGGAAGCCGTGTGCGGGGGGCGTGACACCAAGGTCGGAGCGCAGTTCCTTGAAGATGTTGACGAGACTCGGCGGAATCGCCACGCCGCGATTGACGGAGAAACACAGGCCGTGCGCCTGGCTGGCTCCGTGGTACGGGTCCTGGCCGAGTATCACCACCCGTGTGTCGGCGAACGTCGTGACATGCAGGGCCCGAAACACTTCGTCATGCGGGGGATAGACGGTTGTCCTGCGACGTTCGTCGGTGACGAAACTCTGGAGATCCTTCCAGTAGGACCTTTCGAACTCACCGCGGAGTATGGGGTTCCAGTCGGTGGTCACGGTGCTAGAAAATAACTCCACATGGACGTCATCGTTGCAATCGACATCGGGGGCACGAAGTTCGCCGCGGGACTTGTCACCACCGATGGAACGATCATCGACCGCACGCGGTGCCGTGTCAATTCCGCGCAAACCGACGAGGCGCTTTTCGAAGACCTCACCGGCCTCGTATCGGAGATGTTGGTGCGCGCGCGCGGCCAACACGGTGCGCATCCGATCGCAGTCGGCGTGGGGGCGGCGGGTCCGAATGCCCCGAACGTCGAGCGCGTGTCGCCGCTCAACATCGCCTGCTGGCGTGATTTTCCGCTTGCGCCGCGTCTGCGTGATTTCACCGGACTGCCGGTGTTCGGCGACGGTGATGCGAAGGCTCTCGCCCTGGGCGAGGGGTGGAAGGGTGCGGCGCGAGGCCACGACAACTTCCTCGCCATGGTGGTGTCGACCGGGG
>JBJTYJ010000042.1:0-2312 GCA_046082705.1 Actinomycetota bacterium
CGGCGCATTGAGCGGTTCCACCGTGCGTTACCTCAGCCTCGATTGGATCGACGAGATTTCACGTCGCGTGACCGCCGACCCCGAATTGCAGAAGCTCGGCTCGACGCAGTCGATCGGCATCACGCAGGTGATCACCGAATCCCCCGATGGCACCGTGATTTACCACCTGCAGTCGGGCAACGGCCGCGTCACTTTCGGCGCGGGCCCGGCCGACCCCGAGGACGTGCGCTTGGAACAGGAATGGTTCAGCGCCGTCGATGTCGCCACGGGCGAAATCACCGCGGAAGACGCGTTCATCACGGGCTGCATTCGCCTGTGGGGCAATGCTCCGCTGTTGCTCGAGTGTCAGGCCGTATTCGCAGGCCTCGACCCGATCTTCACCGCAGTGGCCGACGTGACCGACTACGGAAAATGATCAGATCAAGCCGAGTTGCTTGACCGCGTCACGCTCTTCGGCCAGTTCGGCCACCGAAGCGTCGATCTTGCCGCGGCTGTAGGCGTCGATGTCGAGGCCCTGGACGATTTCGTACTTGCCGTTCTTGCACACGCAGGGGAACGACGAGATGAGGCCCTCGGGAACGCCGTAGGAACCGTCCGACGGAACCGCCATCGACACCCAGTCACCCTCGGGCGTGCCCTTCACCCACGAGTGGATGTGGTCGATGGCCGCATTTGCGGCGGAGGCTGCCGACGACAGGCCGCGTGCCTTGATGATGGCCGCACCGCGCTTGGCGACGGTGGGGATGTAGGTCTCGTCCAGCCATGCCTGGTCGTTGACCAGTGCGGCTGCGTTCTTGCCGTCGACTTCACAGTGGAAGAGGTCGGGGTACTGCGTGGTCGAGTGGTTGCCCCAGATGGTCATCTTCTTCACCGACGTGACGGGACGGCCCAGCTTCTGGGCGATCTGCGTGACGGCGCGGTTGTGGTCGAGGCGTGTCATGGCGGTGAACTGACCCGGGTCGATGCCCTTGGCGTTGTTCATTGCGATGAGCGCATTGGTGTTGGCGGGGTTGCCGACGACGAGAACCTTGACGTCCTTCTTCGCGTTCGCACCGATGGCCTGGCCCTGGGGCTTGAAGATGCCACCGTTCGCGTTCAACAGGTCGGAGCGCTCCATGCCGTCCTTGCGGGGCATCGCGCCGACGAGAAGGGCAACGTCGGCATCACCGAAGGCAACGTCGGCCTTGTCGGTGCAGATCACGTCGACGAGCGGGCTGAACGCGCAGTCGTCGAGTTCCATCTTCACGCCCTCGAGCGCGCCGAGTGCCGGCGTGATTTCGAGAAGCTGGAGGATGACCGGGGTCTCGGGCCCGAGCATCGCGCCCGAGGCGATACGGAAAAGAAGGCTGTAGCCGATTTGGCCTGCTGCGCCTGTGACGGCGACTCGTACGGGGGTTGTCATGGGGGCAAAGCGTAGGTCGGGCCTAGTCCCCCGCCCCAATCGTCGTCGTGGTACCGGCTGGAGCCGTTGTCGTCGTCGTGGGAACGGGCACGAGAGGTCGGCCGAGGGCCGCCATGATCGCCTCGGCATAGGCCACCTGACCCTTGGGGCGCAGGTGGGTTCCGTCGTCGTAGACCCAGTCGGGGTTGGGGTCGACGAGCAGTTTCCAGTCAACGACCGTCACGTTCGGGAACTTGTCGGGAAGTGCGCGAATGAGGGTGTTGTTGCCCTCTTCCCACTTGTGGTTGGGCACCGCGTTGGTGAGAACGACGACACGGTCGACATCGGCGAGTGCAGTGAAGATTGCATCCATCGTGTCGGCCGTCGTACCGCTGTTCGTGCCGAGGTGAATGATCACGTTGTTGCCGAGTGCGCCGATCGACTTCACGTAGTTGACGATTTCGAGTGCCGCCTTGAAGGGTCGGCTCTTCTTTGCATCGACGGTGATGCCGTACTTCGACATCTCGGGTGCCGCGCCCAGCATCACCGAGTCGCCAATTGCCAACACGTCGATAAGTGCAGCGGGCAGGGTCGTCGGTGCGGCCGCGATGGATGTCGACGACGCGGGGTCGGAAGTGACGGGTTGTGTCGGCGATGGTTGTGTCGTCACAGTTGGCCGGCCGAGAACGTCGGTCGTTGAATTCTCGGCGTCGACGAGACTCTGGCTGATCGCGTCGAGCCGCAAATTCGCCGTGGACAGATTGGCGATGGCGAACACCGGGAACGCCGCGACAACCACACCGGCTGCGACCATGCGCGTGCGGTGACGACGGCGTTCGGGTGTTTCTGCACCGCGCCACGAACGCAGCCAGCGCGAGAAGTTGCCCTTGCGCACCGGTGTTTCGATGAGTCGGTACGACAACTCGGTGAC
>JBJTYJ010000043.1:0-2335 GCA_046082705.1 Actinomycetota bacterium
CGGGAGCGCCAGTTCCCGGGCGGTCTCACCTACAGCGGACATCCGCTGGCCTGTGCGTCGGCCGTCGCGTCGATCAACATCTTCAAGGAAGAAAAGATCGTTGAACACGCCCGTCACCTTGGCAACGACATCGTTGGGCCGGCTCTGCAGAAGTTGAAGGAGAAGCACCCGTCCGTCGGCGACGTGCGCGGCCTCGGTGTGTTCTGGGCCATCGAATTGGTGCGCGACCGCGCCACGCGCGAGCCGCTCGTACCGTTCAATGCGGCCGGTGCCGACAACAAGCCGATGGTCGACGTGATCACGGCGTGCAAGGCCCAGAACCTGTGGCCTTTCACGCACTTCAATCGCATGCACGTGGTGCCGCCGCTCGTCATCACCGACCAGGAAATGCGCGATGGTTTGGCAATCATCGACGAAGCGTTGAACGTTGCCGACTCGTATTGCACCGGCAAGTAACAACTACGGACAAATGAAAAGGGCCCGGGTCGTGAGACCCGGGCCCTTTTGCCAATACATGATCAGGCTGATCAGTTGCCACCCTCGTTGAGGGTCACTTCGATCGGCGCGAAGCCGTCGCCCTTCGTGTCGACGCCACCGGCCTCGAGGAGCGCGAGCGCCTCGGTAACGATGTCGTTCGTGTAGGCCTCTGCATCGGGGGCCTTGCTGAGGACGGTCTTGCCTTCGAGGTTCTTCGTCTCCTGGGCAAGAGCCGCAGTACGGTCCCAAGCAGCGGAGTCGATTGCACCAACGCCACCGGCGGCGGGCCAGATGAGCTTGTTGACTTCGTTCATCTGCCACAGCTGATGGCTGGCACCGAGCTTCGAACCCTTGGCAACGACGATGTCGCGGCAGGATTCGGCATTGTCGCGGCAGTACGCCCAGCCCTTCAGCGAAGCGGCAACGAACTTGACTGCGGTGGCCTTGTAGGCATCATCGCTTGCCAACTTCTCACCGTTCGCCCAGATGGCGTCCTGCAACATGCCCACACCCTCGGCCTCGTACGAGACGACGTTCAAGTCCTCGGGCTTGTAGAGCTCGCCGGTGTCGGGGTTCTTCTCCTCGAGAACCTGTGCGTACTCGTTGTAGGTCATTGCTTCGGCAGCGTCGATGTCGCCGGCGAGTAGCGCGGCCATGTCGAACTGCTGCTGAACGAGCTCGACGTCCTTGGCGGGGTCGAGACCGGCCTTGGTCAGAGCGGCGAAGATTTCGAACTCGTTGCCGAAGCCCCAGTTACCGATCTTCTTGCCTTTGAAGTCCGCAGCCGATGTAATGGCCTTGTCCTTGAATGACACCTGCAGGGTGCCCGAGCGCTGGAACACCTGAGCGATGTTCACGATGTCCGCGCCGGCCTCGCGGCTGGCGAGAGCCTTCGGAACCCACGACAGTGCGAAGTCGACGGCGCCATCGGCCAGCTGCTGCTGGGGAACGATGTCGACGCCACCCTCAACGATTTCAACGTCGAGGCACTGGTCGGTGTAGTAGCCCTGGTCCTGCGCGGCGAAGTAGCCGGCGAACTGTGCCTGGATGAACCACTGCAGCTGCACTTTCACCTTGGTCGGCTCGGTGCACTCTGCGGCGGCAGCCGTGGTGTCGGCGGTTGCGGTGGTGTCACCGGTGGCCGTCGTCTCCTCGGTTGCAGCAGCTGTCGTGTCTTCGGTCGAGCCCGAATCGCTGTCGTCGCCACAAGCTGCGGCGACAAGCGACAGGGCCACGGCACCAACCGCAAGCCTCTTCACTAGACGGTTCTTCATGTGTGTTGTATTCCTCCCCGCGGGGGTGTCCCGCTGTTTGTGTTGGTCGAGGCGTTCATTGCGAACGTCCCGAAGTGCGCTTCGCGCCGCTGGGTGTAGCGGCGCTCTCCACGATGATGGAGACCAGGTAGAACGCGAGGCCCAAAAGGCATGCGCCAAGGACGTAGGCCCAGGCTGCGGCGTTCTTCGAATTTGCGATGTTGCTGGTGATGCGGCTGCCGAGGCCGTTCTGCGCACCACCGAAGTACTCGGAAACGAATGCGGTGATGACGGCCGCTGGTGCAGAGATCTTGAGTGCGGTGAAGAGATAGGGCACTGCGTTCGGGACACGGACCTTGCGCAGGATCGCCGACTCGGGTGCGGCGTACGAACGCATGAGTTCGATCTGCGTGGGGCTGACCTGCGTGAGGCCCTTGGCGACGTTGACGAGAACGATGAAGTACACGACGAGGGTCACCATGAGTCGTCGCGGGATCTCACTCGTGATGCTGTACATGTTGTTGAGCACCGCCACCAGAACGAAGATCGGAATTGCATTGAGGGCGATCGCGAGCGGCGTGACGATGTCGCCCAGGATCTTGTAG
>JBJTYJ010000044.1:0-7433 GCA_046082705.1 Actinomycetota bacterium
GTCTTGGTGGCCTGACGGCTTCCGAGATTAGTGGTGGGACACGCAACGCCCCGTATCGGCTAGCCCTTGACGAGGTCCCTGTGCGTGACGCGAGGACGCATGTCACGCGCCACGAACCAAGCGCCGAGCTTCTCGGCAATGGCGACGGAGCGATGCTGTCCCCCGGTGCAGCCGATCGCAATCGAAAGGTAACTCTTTCCCTCGGCGACGTACGCAGGCAACAGCGTCGCCAGCATGCCTTCGAGGTGCTCGAGGAAGCGACCGGCCAGCGGGTTGTCGAGAACGTATGCCCGTACGGGATCATCCAGACCGGACAGCGGACGGAGGTTTTCGTCCCAGTAGGGGTTCGGCAGAAAGCGCACGTCGAAGACGAGATCGACGTCGAGCGGGAGGCCGTGCTTGAAACCGAACGACACAAGCCCTATCTGCAGCGTGTCGCTGGGCGATGAGGGCCCGAACAACTCGATCAGCTTTGCTTTCAATTGATGGACGGTGAGGTCGGATGTATCGATCACGAGATCTGCCTCCGCTTTCACCGGCTGCAGCAGTTCACGCTCACGTTGAATGACTGCGGCGATACCCGACTCGGAAGTTGCTTGACCACGCTCGAGGTCGAGGGGATGACGGCGCCGCGTCGCGCCGTATCGCTTGACGAGCGATCCGGTGGAGGCATCGAGGAAGAGCACCCGCACGCGGTTCCCCGATGCCCGGAGGCTGCGCAGAACACCGACGATGTCGGCCTGTTGCGTGGCATTGCCGACGACCAGACACAGTTGCTGATGAGGATCGGTTGGCTGGCTCGCCATCTCGACGACCTGCTCGATCAACGCGGTCGGCAGATTGTCGACAACGAACCACCCGAGATCCTCGAGGTCGTCGGCTGCCTGGGAACGACCGGCACCCGACAACCCGGTGATCACCAGCACGTCGGTCACAAGGGCAAGGCTAACCGCGCGGGGTCGAAGGATCGCGGAGTCTGCGCAACCGCAAAGCGAGCAGACGCGGGATCGTCGATGCGAGTGCGTACTCCTCGCACCGTGCGAGGAAGCCGGGTGGCGGCGCCGGCTCGTGCATGCGCTCGAGGAACAGACCGGCTTCTGCCAGAGCGTTCAGGTACCGCCCAAGTGGACGGTGCACGAACCGCACACGGATTCCCGGTTCGACCTCTTCGACATTCACTGCCTCGGTGAGGTACTCACCTATCCGCCAGTACTGCTCGGGTGGGTCGAGGATCTGGTCGTCTATCCACCCGCTGTTCGGTGTCTGCAACAGCGGATGATTCAGCAGGAACAGAAATGTGCCGCCGGGTTCGAGAACACGCGACACCTCGCGAATTGCGCGATCGACGTTGTCGACGTGCTCGAATACGAGGCATGCGACCACTGCGTCGAACGTTCCGTCGGCGAACGGCAGGTCGTCGACGACACCGACGCGATAGTCGACATTGCCGCCGCGGGCTCTCGCCACCTCGATGTGTCGTTCGGTTGGATCGAGGCCGACTACCAAACGGTGCTTGCCAAGCGCAGCCAAACGGCGGCTGATCTGGCCTTCCCCGCAACCAACGTCGAGGATCCTCTGCGCGTCGCCAAGTTCGGCAATGACGAGGGGAATGATCTGCTCTTCGTATTCGGGATCGACACCTCCGGTGAAGCCGTTGATCCACCAGTCCGCGTGTTCGTCCCATGAGGGAACCGCTGGGTTGCTTTCACTCATCGCCCGACACCCTCTCGTACACTGCCCGCGCGACCGCTTCGGGAAGCCACGAGACCGCGAGCAAAGCGTCGAGCCCCGCTTCCTTCACGCCCTTCACGCCACCAAACTCCTTCACAAGACGCGCCTTACGGGCTTCACCGAGACCGGGCACACCATCGAGCAGACCCCGCTTCATTCGCTTGCCGCGCAGTTCTCGATGGAACGTATTGGCGAACCGGTGCGCCTCGTCGCGGATGCGTTGCAACATGAACATGGCTTCACTACCACGCGGTACCACCACGGGCGTCGATCGCCCCGGCACGAACACCTCCTCGAATCGCTTGGCGAGAGCGGCCACCGGAATCTCGTGCTCGAGACCGAGTTCGCGCACTACGTCGATGGCAACTGCCAACTGGCCCTTTCCCCCATCGACCAGCAACAACTGCGGAGGATAAGAGAACTTCCCCGGCTTCTTGCTCACCACGTCAGTCTCCGCTGCGATCTCCTGACCTGCTTCTTGATCATGAACGTAAGCGCGAAGGCGCCTGGTGAGAACTTCGCGCATCGCGGCGTAATCGTCATTGCCGGGGACGTCCTTCACCTTGAACCGGCGGTATTCGCGCTTTGCGGGCAGGCCATCCTCGAGGACGACCATCGAGCCGACATAGTCGGTTCCTTGCAGGTGGGCCATGTCGTAGCACTCGATCCGCAGCGGCGCCTCGGGCAACTCGAGATGGTGTTGCAGCTCCGTCAGTGCCCGACTTCGCGCGTTGTGGTCTGATGCCCGGCGCATCCGATGACGGGCGAACTCCTCGCGCGCGTTCAACGTCACGGTCTCGTGGAGCGAGCGCTTGTCACCGCGTTGCGGAACCCGCACTTCGACGTTCGATCCGCGGAGGCCGGTCAGCCATGCGACGTGGGTTTCGTGGTCACGTCCGAGAACGGGCACCAACACGGCCTTTGGATAACCCATTGCGGGTTCCTCGCCGTACAACTCCTCGATGATCCTGTCGATCAACTCTTCTTCACCGAGGGCCTCGACCTTGTCGATGATGAAACCTCGACGACCCACCACACGCCCGTGCCGTACGAAGAACACCTGGACCGATGCTTCCAGATCGTCCTGCGCGACACCCACGACGTCGATGTCTTCGCCCCGGTCGGCCACGATCTGTTGACGCTCCATCGCGCGGCGCACCGCTGCCAGACGGTCGCGCAGTCGGGCAGCAGCCTCGTACTCTTGCGCAGCCGACGCCTGCGCCATCTGCGCCTCGATCATCTTTTCGACTTCGTCGGTCTTACCATCGAGGAAGTCGGCAAGACCTGCGACGTGGGTCGCATAGTCGGTTTGTTCGACGGCCCTGACGCATGGCCCCGAGCACTTTTCGATGTGGAAAAGCAGACAGGGTCGACCGAGTCGTTCATGCTCGTTGAATTTGGACGTTGGACACGTACGAATCGGAAACGTTCGCAACAGCATGTCGAGCGTTTCACGGATCGCATAGGCGTGGGCGTAGGGACCGAAATAGCGGGTTCCCTTTCGCTTGCGCCCGCGCATAACGGTTGCCCGGGGCCATTCTTCATCAAGCGTGATTGCGAGAAACGGATAACTCTTGTCGTCACGAAGCCGAATGTTGAAGCGCGGCCGATGCTGCTTGATGAGGTTGTACTCGAGCATCAGGGCTTCGACCTCGTTGCGGACCTCGATCCATTCGACCGATTCGGCGGCCGACACCATTGCCGCCGTGCGCGGATGCAGGTTGCGCTTGTCCTGGAAATAACTCGACAGGCGCGAACGCAAACTGGAGGCCTTGCCAACGTAGATCACCCGTCCATGGGCGTCCTTGAACAGGTACGACCCCGGCGCGTCGGGAATGGATCCGGCCGCTGGGCGCTGGATCATTGTCTGATTGTCTTCTTCGTCGGCTTGTTTGCCGGCTTTGTCGCACGCTTCGCTGGCGGTTTATGGGGCGGAAGGAGACGCGCAAGGAAGCGTCCTGTGTGACTTGCCTTCACCTTTGCGATCACCTCGGGTGGACCCTCGGCAACCACCTTGCCGCCACCCGATCCCCCCTCGGGACCCAGATCGATGATCCAGTCGGCGGTCTTGATCACGTCGAGATTGTGTTCGATGACGAGAACGGTGTTTCCCTGGTCGACGAGTCGCGACAAGACGGTCAGCAAGCGCCGCACGTCTTCGAAGTGGAGACCCGTCGTCGGTTCGTCGAGAAGATAGATCGTGTGGCCGGTACTGCGCTTGGCAAGCTCTGACGCCAACTTCACGCGTTGGGCTTCACCGCCAGACAATGTTGGCGCCGACTGGCCCAGACGGACGTACCCAAGCCCCACGTCGACGAGCGTCTGCATGTGCCGCGCAATCGACGGCTGGTTGGAAAAGAAGTCGATTGCTTCGGCGATCGGCATGTCGAGAACGTCGGCGATGCTCTTGCCCTTGAATTGAATCTCGAGTGTGTCGCGGTTGTAGCGCTGGCCCTTGCAGACCTCGCACGGAACGTAAACGTCGGGAAGGAAGTGCATTTCGATCTTGATCGTTCCGTCGCCCGAGCAGGCCTCGCATCGACCACCCGACACGTTGAAGCTGAAACGACCGGGTTGGTAGCCGCGCACCTTCGACTCAGGCGTCGCAGCGAACAACTTGCGGATCGCATCGAACACTCCCGTGTACGTCGCAGGATTCGAACGAGGCGTCCGCCCGATCGGCGACTGATCCATGTCGATGACCTTGTCGAGATGCGCGATGCCGTCGACCGATTTGTGGCGGCCCGGCGCCTCTTTCGACTTGTAGATCTTCTGCATCAACGCCGGGAGCAGGATGTCACGCACGAGCGTGCTCTTGCCGCTGCCCGACACGCCCGTGACCGCGACGAAGCATCCGAGAGGAATCTCGACATCGATGTTCTGCAAGTTGTGCTCGCGCGCGCCGCGCACGACCAAGTGTTCGGCGCCTGGCTTGCGGCGCTGAGACGGCACCGGAATCGACTTCTTGCCCGCGATGTATTGGCCGGTGACCGACTCGGTGACCTTTCCGATTCCCGCGACCTTGCCGCTGTACACGACTTCACCACCGTGTTCACCCGCGCCGGGGCCGATGTCAACGATCCAGTCGCTTTCCTTGATCGTGTCCTCGTCGTGTTCGACAACGATGACGGTGTTCCCGAGGTCCCGCAGACGATGCAGCGTGTCGATCAGCCGGCGGTTGTCACGCTGGTGCAATCCGATGGAGGGCTCGTCAAGCACATAGAGCGTGCCGACGAGACCGGATCCGATTTGGCTGGCGAGTCGGATGCGCTGCGCCTCGCCACCCGCGAGAGTTCCCGCACTGCGCGACAGAGTCAGGTAATCGAGACCCACATCGAGCAGGAACCCCAGGCGGGCGTTGATCTCTTTCGTTACTCGCTCGGCAATCATCCGATCGCGATCGCTCAACTTCAGACTCATCAGATACTTGGCCGACTCGCCGATGGGCAGGTCGCAGACCTCGGAGATGCTTTTTCCGCCGACCTTGACCGCCAATGACGAGGGCTTGAGACGGGCTCCCGAGCACACCGTGCAAGGCACCTCGCGCATGAATGATTCGTACTGCTCACGAGCCCAGTCACTCTCGGCGCCCTCATGGCGACGCTTGATCCACGGGATCACACCCTCGTAGTGGGTGTTGAACGTGCGTTGGCGACCGTAACGGTTGCGGTACTTGACGACGAGACCCTCTTCCACGCCGTTCAACACCACGCTGCGCTGCTTGCCTGTGAGCTTCGCGAACGGCTTGTCGAGAGGGATCTTGTACTTCTCGGCGACGCTTTCGAGCAATCGCGTGAAATATTGGGTGTGGGCACTGCGCCACGGGGCAATCGCACCCTCCGAGATCGACATATCCGTGTTGGGCACGACCAAATCCGGATCAACCTCGAACTTGGTACCCAATCCGTCGCAGTTTTCACAGGCTCCGTAGGGCGAATTGAACGAGAAGTTTCTCGGGGCCGGCTCGTCGAAGGACGCACCGCATTTGGGACAGGCAAGGTGCTGGCTGAACGTCAGCATCTCACCCTCCGTTTCGTCACCACCCGTCAACTCGATACCGGCGACACCCTCGGCAAGTTTCAACGCTGTCTCCAGCGAGTCCGTGAGACGGCGACCGATGTTGTCACGCTTGACCAAACGGTCGACGACAACCTCGATGTCGTGCTGCTCGTACCTGGCGAGTTTGCGACCCTCCCGCAGAAACTCGGCGATGTCGACAACCTCTCCATCGACGCGGGCACGCACGAAACCCTGACCGGAAAGGTCGCCGAGCAACGTGTCGTACTCGCCCTTTCGACCGCGTACGACCGGTGCCAAAACCTGGAATCGGGTTCCTTCGGGCAGGTCCATGATCCGGTCCACGATTTGCTGCGGGGTTTGCCTCTCGAGACGGGTTCCGTCGTTGGGGCAATGTTGCACCCCAATACGCGCCCACAGGAGACGCAGGTAGTCGTACACCTCGGTGATCGTTCCAACGGTGCTTCGTGGGTTGCGTGAGGCGGACTTTTGGTCGATCGAAATCGCCGGGGACAAACCGTCGATGTGGTCGACATCGGGCTTGTCCATTTGCCCCAGAAACTGCCGGGCGTAAGCCGACAGACTCTCGACGTAGCGGCGTTGACCCTCCGCGTAGATCGTGTCGAATGCGAGGCTCGATTTTCCCGACCCGCTGAGGCCGGTGAAGACGATGAGTTGGTCGCGCGGCAATTCGACGTTGACGTTTTTCAGATTGTGCTCACGGGCACCCCGAACCACGATCTTCTCTGCCACGTGGCGAGACTACCGACGGGGGCGCACCGCCGCTAACCCGCGTCACGCAGTTCCCGACGAAGTTCCTTCACCTCGTCACGCAAACGAGCGGCGTACTCGAAGCGCATCTCCGCGGCCGCCTCGTGCATCTCTTCCTCAAGGGTCTGGATGAGTCGCTGGATCTCTTGTTCGGGAAGCGACTTGAGTTCACGCTGAACCTTGTCGCGCTCGCGATTCCGCCGACGGTCCTTGCCCGGCAGGGGCGCCGTCTCATCCGGCCGCAGGAGAGACAGGATGTCACCCACCGCCTTGCGAATCGTCTGCGGGTTGATTCCGTGTTCGGCGTTGTACGCGATCTGGCGCTCTCGTCGACGACGCGTTTCACCTATCGCCGCCTCCATCGCGGCGGTCGTCTTGTCTGCGTACATCACCACCTGACCATCGACATTGCGGGCCGCGCGACCGATCATCTGGATGAGTGACGTCTCACTGCGAAGGAATCCCTCTTTGTCCGCGTCGAGGATCGCGACCAAAGAAACTTCCGGCAGGTCGAGTCCCTCGCGGAGAAGGTTGATGCCCACCAACACGTCGAATTCCCCCAAACGCAAGGCTCGCAGAATCTCGATACGCTGGATCGTGTCGATGTTCGAGTGCAGATATCGCACCCGCAAACCCTGCTCGAGCAGATATTCACTGAGGTCTTCGGCCATCTTTTTCGTCAGTGTCGTCACGAGCACGCGATCACCGCGCTCGATTCGGTCCGTTACCATCGCAATCAGGTCGTCGATCTGGCCCTTTGTCGGCTTCACGATCACCTCGGGATCGACGAGGCCCGTCGGTCGCACGATCTGTTCGACCACCCGTTGTGAGTGGGCCAACTCGTACTTGCCCGGAGTCGCCGAAAGAAAAACGCACTGGTGCACACGCTCGATCGTCTCTTCGAACCGCAGGGG
>JBJTYJ010000045.1:0-5913 GCA_046082705.1 Actinomycetota bacterium
CACGAGCCGCAGGCACCTGTCATCGCGCAACCTTATCTCATTATTGCAGGCAGGAAGTCTGGGGGCATGTCCAACTTCGCTAGCGGGAAGTTCTTGGCACCAGCAGCCCTTTCCCGACCTTGACTGTGCCATAGCAAAATACGCCGTACAGGGAAATCGCGAGGTCAGGACCATGCGTCGAGCGTGTCGACCGAGGTCGGGTCAGTTGGGGTTGGCGACGAGGCGGCCCGTGATGCGGTGGTGTTGCAGGTCGTCAAGCCCCTTGGCGATGTCGAGAAAGTCGATGACCGTGACAGTGGGGTCAATGTCTCCGTTCGCAAGTAGTTCGTAAACCTCCGCGATGTCCTGTGGCGTACCCCCGGCTGAGCCAAGGAGTTCCACCTCGGACAAGATGACCGGCATCGTGTCAAGCGTGAAGGCGAGTTTTGCCATGCCGACGAGGACGACACGACCGTTACGGCGTACAGCCTTGACTGCGGCACGTGTTGTCGTATCGAAACCTGCATAGTCGACAATGAGATCAAAACCTTTGCCGGTCCACTCCGTGGCGTCACGAACTATGTCAACAGCACCCGCAGCTCGAGCGGCCGACCATGCGGCTTCGTTGGGTTCCGCAACGTGAACTTCCGCCCCGCGCACCACGGCCACACGGGCGCCGATTTGCCCCAATCCGCCAAAGCCAATGACGCCAACCTTCATTCCGGGCTGGACCTGACCACGAGACACCATCGCGTGATAAGCGGTCATACCAGCGTCAGTTCCGAGTGCGGCGAGGTTGAACGAGAGATTGTCGGGAATCGCGACCAGTTCGACAACCTTGGCGATGAATTTCGTCGTGAATCCCCCGTGTCGTTGAAAGCCCGGGGTGCCAACGCCAACAGACGGGCATACGCCGACGCGATCACCGATCTTCACCGAGTCGACGCCGGATCCGAGCGCAGTCACGACACCCGCAATCTCGTGACCCAAGATCAAAGGCGTGAAGGCGATGCGGCTCATCCAAATGGGGTCGGTCATCACGCCGACGTCGGAGTGACACAGTCCTGCTGCCTTGACGTCGAGAACGACTTCGCCGGGGCCGGGAATCGGATCGTCGATGTCGAGCAATTGCAGGGGCGCATTCGTTGCGGTAAAACACCAACCCTTCATGAAGTGCAAGAGTACGGCATGAGCTCATCCCCACAGCAAGGCGCAGGGCGCCCGACATCACCGCGATTGCAGCCGGTCTCCCCTATCACTCTCGAAATCGAGGAAATCCTCGCGGGCAGCATCAAGTCGGTGAACGGCGAGCACCTGCATCTGTTCGGCACGATGGCGCACCACCCGAAGATGCTGAAGCGTTTTCTCGCTTTCGGTGGGTTCTTCCTGAACCGTGGTCTCTTGCCAGCACGCGAGCGCGAGATCGTGATTTTGCGCGTGGGCTGGAATACGGCCTCGGTCTACGAGTTCGGCCAGCACACGGTCATCGGTCGCAACTGCGGTTTGGGCGACGACGAGATTGCGGCGCTGGCAGGCGACCCGTCGCGTCATGGTTGGTCGGATCGCGATCGTGGGTTGATCACGATGACCGATGAAATCTGCGCCGACGATTGCGTGAGCGAGCCGACATGGAAAGAGCTCCGCGCCGGATGGTCCGACGCGGAGCTCTGTGAACTCGTTCTTCTGGTTGGTGTGTACCGAATGGTTGCGGGCTTCCTCAACACCATGGGTGTGGAGTTGGACCCGAACACTCCGGGCTGGCCGGACTAACCGCCCGGAACCGTTGCCACTGGCCGGAGCGGCGGAAGGTTTCCGCTGCCCGCTGGTGCCGTTGCCGGCGGTACCGCGATGGTGGTTGTCGGGTCACCCAACGGCGCCGTGGTCGGAGCCGAGGCGTCGATGGTCGTCGGTGTTCCCGCTGCCGGTGTCACCTCGGCCACGCGCTCGTCACGCGACGGCAGACCCGCCTTGGTGGCGGGTGCTACAAGAGCCTCGGGCATCGGACGGTTGACCTGCGTGTTTTCGAGCTCGCCCTGCTGTGTGGTGACCGTCTCGTTGCCGCTGGCGTCGATGACCTTCTTCTCGATCTCGTTCGCACCCCTCTGGGTAAGAATCTCGACGTTCGCATTCGCTTCGACACCATCGCGGCCGGGGGTGCGCACGTCGACAGCCGGCGCGTCGGCGGTGACCGCAACGCTGACCTGTTCGCCGTTGGGCGCGGTGACCTGAACGTCGATCTGCTGACCCGTGGTTGCAATCGCATTGCCCGCACCGTTCGACGATGCGACGAGATTGCCGTCGGCGAGTGAGAGCACGACTTTCGGATCATCGGCTTTCACGCCACCATCGGTCACTTCGACCGTACCCGTGGCTGAGCCAGGGGTTTCGATGCGAATCGCTGCCTTGGGCGTGATGCCCGAGACGCGCGTTGCGGTGGGAAGATTGAATTCGAGCTTCTGATCGGACGGCACATAAACCATGTAGTCGACTGGCGCACCGGGATCCTTTGGCGCCGATGAGCGAACGGGGCGGATCGAGGCACCTGTGGTGGTCGGTTTGCCCGGCGCGAGTGTGCCGGCCGGCGTGTTGATCGACCAGTTCAGTGCGGCCGAGCGGATGAGCAGAAGCGACTTGGTGACTTCGCCGTTGCCCTTGCCGAACGGAATCTTCGCCGCATCACGCGCGCCCATCGACGTGATGTCGAGGTCTTTCGGACCACCCGACCATGCGGCCGGGTCGTTGTTTGGGTCGGCGCCCGAGTACGCGAAGTTCCACGTTTCGTTCGCGAGGTCGACCATCACGAAACGATCCTGGCCGGGCCAGTTCGAGTCGTAAATCTTGATCTTGACTTGCTCGGGAGTCACGTACTCGATGGCGTAGGGAAGAACCGCGTGTCCGCCCTCGGCCGTGTAGATGGCGAGCGTGTAGACGGCCTTCTTCGATGCGAATGCCGACTCGAGCGTCGCAACCTTGTCCTTCAGCGACTTGCCCTGCCAGCCGATGGTCTCTTCCTGGGTCGACTGGAAGAACTGCGTCGCAAACGCGCGCATGATGTCCTTGGTCACCGTGGGGTCCATCGTCAACTGAACGCTGGGCGGCGTCTTGCCTGCGGCGAAGCGGTTCGCCGACAGCACCGCGAAGCCTTCACAGTGACCTGCCGCACGGTTGTCGTTCACCATTGCTGCCCACGCCGCGGCCTCGGCCGTTGGCTGACACGGATCGCTGCCCTCGACGCACACATCCGCGCCGCTGCCAAACATTGCGACCAGGTCCTCTGCACCGAAGACTTCCGGCGAGGCTGCTGCACCAAAGTTTGCGAAGGCGAAACCGTTCGGGTTCGGCGCGAGACCAAGGTCGACATTGACTCCCTTGGCTTCGGGCACCGTGATATCGGCTGCCTTGTTGTCGTCACCGCCATCAGCGGCGCCACCACCGCCTCCTCCGCCACCGCAGGCAGCGAGAAGTGCGAGCGACGCCGTTGCGGCGAGGACACGTCGTTTCGTTCTCATTTGGTCACCCTTCATGCGTCGACCCAACCACCCAAGTTGCTTTACGACCACGCGCCGTTGGCGCGGGTGAAGACGTTTGCTGCACCGGCACCGGCGTTTGGGCCACCCACTGCGAGGGTGTTGCCGTCGGCCGAGAGCGATACCGATGTTCCAAAGTTCGCCTTCGCGGCCGGCTTGGCCGAGGTGAGAACTTGCTGGAGAGCCCATCCACCGTCGCGAGTGAAGACGCTTGCGGTGCCCTGGTCGGCGTTGCCGCCGACATCGGATCCGGTCGCGCCGACTGCGAGAGTGCCGCCGTCAGCCGACAGCGTGACGGAGTAGCCGAACAGGTCGCCTGCAGCGCCGTCCTTGCCCGTCACCGTCTTTTTCAGCGACCACTTGCCGCCCTGACGGGCGAACACCGACGCACTGCCCTGTGCCTTGTTGCCGCCGACGGTTGCGTAGACCGCACCGACCGCGATGGTGCCACCGTCGGACGACATTGCGATCGAGTAGCCGAACCAATCGTTCGCGGCTCCTTCGATTGTGAGCATGCCCTGCTCGGCCCAGCTGCCACCAGTGCGGGTGAAGACCGTGACCGAACCCTGGTCTGCGTTGCCGTTCACGTCGGCGTAGAGAGCGCCGACGGCGAGCGTGCTGCCATCGGTAGAGAGCACGACTGCCCCACCGAATGCGTCACCGCTCTGGCCCTTCGACTGAACGAGCGAGATCGCCTCGCCGGCTGTTGCGGGCGGCACAGTGGTCGCACCAGCCGGCGGCACCGTGGTGTCGCCTGCGGGAGCGGTCGAGTCTGTCGGTGCAGCCGAGTCGGTGGGCGCCACCGTCGTGTCGGTTGAACCCTCGATGGTTGTCGACGAACCACCGGTCCAGTCGAACAACGTGGTGGGCGGTCCGCCGTCACTCGGGACGGTGGTGAACGCGTTGTTCTTCACCCTCGTGGTGTCGGTGGCATCGGAACCTCCGCCACCTCCACATGCTGCGAGTGCTGCGGTCACCGCCAGAACCGCGGTTGCGGCGGTGATGGTGCGGAAAAGCGACTTCTGTGTCATGGACTCCCCTGTCGTGCGAGTTGAAGGCAGATTAGTACCGCATTCAGCCAGTGTGTCAGCAGGTCCGGCGGCTGATTTTCGGCCTCACAGGACGGCGATCGTTACCTCGTGCAGGCCCGTCGCCCCACTCGGAAGAACGTCACGTTCCGTTTCGTCCTGTGCGATCCCGTCGCGGTCGATGACCCGCACTGCCACGCGGTGTTCTCCCGCTGCAAGATCGAGTTCACCCCGCCACACGACCCAAGCATCACCGGTGTCGCGTTCCAGGATCGCGGCCTGCACCCACTCGCCTTCGCCGTCACGCACCTCGACCGACCCGACGCCCGCTCGCGGCGCCCATGCGAACCCTCCGAAGACCACCGAGCCGGTGGCATGGCGACTCTTCGCACGAGGAATGTCGATACGACTCGATGCCAACATCGGCGCTTCACGTGCCCAGCCACGCTGCAACCAGTACGGGTCGAACGCGTCCCATGTCGTCACGTCGATGTCAGTGACCCACTTTGTGGCCGACACGAAACCGAACAAACCGGGCACGATCATCCGCACGGGAAAGCCGTGCACGCCCGTGAGTACATCACCGTTCATGTGCGTCGCCAGCATCGCCGGACGGCCGTCGAGCACCGCCGACACCGGCGTACCGCATGTCCAGCCGTCCGCACTGCGACTGACCAACTGTTCCGCAGCCGCGTCGACGCCCGCCATCTTCAATACATCCGCCAGGTACACGCCACCCCAGCGCGCGGTGCCGATCAGGTCACCGCCCACCTTGTTCGACACACAGCCGAGTGTCACCACGTGTTCGACGAAGGGCAGCGATGTGATGTCGTCGTACGTGAGCGTTACCTCTTTGTCGACCATCCCGTGGATGCGCAACGACCAGTCGCCGGCTTCCAACCGGGGATGCATCTTTCCGACGGTGTCGATGACGAAGAAATCGGACTCGGGGGTGAGGAATTCCAAACTCTCAACGGTCTCGGGAACGGTTGGACGCAAATCGATGACACTGCCCGACAGGTCGCCCGCGCCGCCACCACCCGAACCGCGGTTGATCAACGCCAACAACACCGACCCACCGGCGACGGCGCCGAACGCCGACCCGATGAGGGCCCGCCGAGACATCTGAGGCGCCGTCATGACCCCGAGTCAACCCTGACCTGCGTCACATTGCCGAATCGAGTGACACCTTCACCGCACGACCTCGGTAGTTTAAGACCCATGGCGCTGCACGACGAAGGCCACGCAAGCCACCGTGTCGGCGTACTGCGCGCCATGGTGCTCGGCGCAAACGACGGCATCGTGTCGATTGCCTGCCTTGTTCTCGGTGTTGCCGCAAGCGACGCGTCCCGCAACGCGATCCTGACCGCCGGAATCGC
>JBJTYJ010000046.1:0-2787 GCA_046082705.1 Actinomycetota bacterium
CCCACGTGTCCATGACGTCTGGGTCGCCGATGAATCCGCCAGGCTTGCCACGCTGTGACTCGGTAAAATCCGCGGGGACATCGGTGCTGGGGTCGATCGGCAGTTGGTTCTGATCGGGAACGAGCGGGTGGTCGTAGTCGATCGATTCGTCGGCGAGAACCGGATACCACAGCGGAATCGGAACACCGAAGTAACGCTGGCGACTGATCAACCAGTCGCCGTTCAGTCCTTCGACCCAGTTCTCGTAGCGGTGACGCATGTGGTCGGGGTGCCAGGTGAGTTCGTGTCCGCGTCGCACGAGGCGTGAACGCAGATCTGCTTCGCGGCCGCCGTTGCGGATGTACCACTGGCGGGAGGTGACGATTTCGAGCGGACGTTCGCCCTTCTCGAAGAACTTCACCGGGTGTGTGATCGC
This sequence comes from Actinomycetota bacterium, assembly GCA_046082705.1. GTDB lineage: Bacteria > Actinomycetota > Acidimicrobiia > Acidimicrobiales > Ilumatobacteraceae > F1-20-MAGs119. The sequence goes on from JBJTYJ010000046.1 coordinate 416, forward strand.
ACGCGGCTCACCGATCATTTCGCCGCTTGCACGCAGCTGTTCGACGACGGCAGTTTGTGCCTGCTTCACGTTCTTGCCGGCGAATGCGGCGTAGTTGTCGCGTCCGCGCTGCGAAGTGATTGCTTCGGGCGGGTCGGCGACTATGCGTCCGTTGCGGCCGATGATTGCGCGCGTCGGCAGGTTCAATTCGCGCCACCATGTGACGTCGGTGGTGTCGCCGAAGGTGCAGATCATGGCGATGCCGGTTCCCTTGTCGGGCTGCGCAAGCGAATGGGCAACGATCGGAACTTCGACGTCGAACAGCGGGGTGCGAACGGCCGCACCGAACAGCGGCTGGTAGCGCTCGTCGTCGGGGTGGGCCACGAGCGCGACGCAGGCAGCAAGCAGTTCGGGACGGGTCGTATCGATGAGGATGTCGCCCGAACCGTCGGTCTTGTGGAACGTCAGCGTGTGGTAGGCACCGGGGCGGTCGCGGTCTTCCAACTCGGCCTGCGCCACGGCGGTATCGAAGTCGACGTCCCACAACGTGGGGGCTTCCTGCGAATAGGCCTCGCCGCGGGCGAGATTGTTCATGAATGCCTGTTGGCTGACGCGACGGCTGCGCTCTTCGATGGTGGTGTAGAGCAACGACCAGTCGACCGAGAGGCCCAGACGGCGGAACAGTTCCTCGAAGACCTTTTCATCTTCGTGGGTGAGTTCGTTGCACAACTCGATGAAGTTCGGCCGTGAGATGGGCACCGCCTTGTGATCCTTTGGCGGGTCACCCCGGAACGGGGGCGTGAAAGCGGGGTCGTATGCGACCGACGGATCGCACGTGACGCCGTAGTAGTTCTGCACGCGACGTTCCGTGGGCAGACCGTTGTCGTCCCAACCCATCGGATAGAAGACGGCCTTGCCCGACATGCGCCAGAAGCGCGCCAACGTGTCGGTGTGCGTGTACGAAAAGACGTGTCCCATGTGAAGCGAACCGCTGACGGTGGGCGGCGGCGTGTCGATGGCGAACACTTCGGGACGCCGGCGATTTCTGTCGAATGCGTAGACGCCCTCGGCCTGCCAGGCGGCCGACCAACGACTCTCGATCCCGTCGAGAGTTGGCTTCTCAGGGGGGTTTGACATAGGCACTTACCCTAGAGTCAGAACGTGCTTTCCCTCTATGACACGGCCACACAGGGGATCCGACCCCTCGCGATGCGCCGGCCGGGGCACCTTTCCATTTATCTCTGCGGACCGACGGTCTACGGGCCGCCACACCTCGGCCACGGTCGGACCACGCTCGTCTACGACATCCTGCGCCGTTACCTCACGTGGACCGGTGTGCAGGTGCGGTTGGTCTCGAACATCACCGACATTGACGACAAGATCATTGACCGGGCGAACCGCGAGGACCGGCCCTGGCAGGAGATCACCCACAAGTGCGAGGACGTCTGGTTCCGCGCCATGTCTGCCCTGGGTGTCGAACGGCCCACCGACGTGCCCCATGCGACCGAGTACGTGGTGAGCATGGTCGACATGATCGCAACGCTCGTGGCCAACGACCGGGCCTATGCAACCTCGGATGGTGTGTACCTGTCGGTCACGTCGGTCGACGACTACGGACTGCTGGCCCATCAAAAGCTCGAGGACATGCTCGCCGGTGGTGGCGAACGCGAAGTTTTGGGTGCGGGCGAGAAACGGCACCCCGCGGACTTCGCGCTGTGGAAGTTCAGCAAGCCCGGCGAACCCTCGTGGCCCTCGCCGTGGGGCGACGGGCGTCCGGGCTGGCACAGCGAGTGCGTCGTCATGAGCCTCGAACTGCTTGGTGAGGGATTCGATCTGCACTGCGGTGGGGCAGACCTGCGCTTTCCGCACCACGAGAACGAGCGTGCGCAGGCCGTGGCGCTGGGCAAGCAGTTCGCCGCGCACTGGATGCACAACGGCTTCGTTGTCGATGCCGAGGGCGAGAAGATGTCGAAGAGCCTCGGTAACGTGGCGAACCTTCTCGAGCTCGTCGAGAAGTACGACCCGCGCGCCTACCGCATGCTGTTGCTGCAGACGCACTACCGATCACCCGTACGGGTGGGGCAGGACAACATCGACGCGGCCGTGAAGGCCCTGTCGGGTATCGACGCGTTCTTTGCGCGTGTCGATGCAGCGGGCGCATCGGCGGATGCCGCGACGCTCGATTCGTTCCGTGCCGCGATGGACAACGACCTCGACACACCGGCCGCAACGGCGTTGATGTTCGACACGATGCGTCGCGCAAACGCTGCGATTGATACGGGGAATACGGCCGAGGCCGCATCGCTCGCCGTCGCGGTGCGCGAAATGTGTGTCGCATTCGGATTGTCGATCAACGATGTGGGCGACGTCGACCCGGTGATGGTCGCCAAAGC
>JBJTYJ010000047.1:0-8758 GCA_046082705.1 Actinomycetota bacterium
GTCGATTCGCGGCAACCCTCAACATGATCGAGGAATTGCCCGATCGATTCCAAGAGCCTGGCGAAGTGGTCCCGTGGGGACCCGACGCCGTCATCATGCGCTGAAGCGCAGCGTTCGCTACTAGCCCAGCGTCACGGATTGTGTCGCACGCGTCTTGCCACAGGCAACGACAAGCGTCAGCGCACTTCCGGGTTTTGCCGCGAGGGTTTTGCGTGCGGCGTCGTACTGCTTTTTCGTCACCGTGTGCGTCGGCATCACGCCTGTCGTCGACGAGACGAAGTTGACGATCGTGGCAGCCCGTTTCCCGCTGGTCAAGGCATAACTGCACTTTGCCTTGCGCGGTCCGGTTGCGGCAATCAACGAGCCGGTTCCCACCGTCGACGACCCGTCGGCAGCGACGACCGGATAAACTATGCCGGTGCGCGGTGTTCCCGGCGCAAAATCGATCCTGAGCGAACCTTCGCTACTCGATGCGGCTCTGAAGACGCGACTGGCGCGCACCGACGACTTGCCGATGGCCTGCTGCAGAGTTGCGAGGTTCTCGTTCAACGACCCCATGGTGAACGCAGGTGTGAGCGTGTACGTCCCCGTTCCCGTGTATCCCGCGAGTTTTCCCGACGTGGATGTGACGGTGACCTTCGCAGAAATTGCGAGAGGAACGCACGACACCCGCGTATCGCCGGTGCACGAATCTGATTTCAGACTCCCGACATCGGCAAATCCATCGACCGAGCCGGTGATCGACGTGCCGTCGCCGAAGCTTGCCGTCATGGAACACGTCATCGGAATCTGCTTGTCGGCGCTTCGCACCATCACACTCGCACCACGAGCCAGCGACGAACCGATGTCCAAAAGTGCGTCGATCTGCAGGCTCTGTCGGAAGGTGCACTTCAACGCGAACGTCCCCGACAATCCGAGTGCAGCATTCGTCACGGTCCAGGACACGGACTTCTCGGAACCGGCCACGGTCATGGCTGCCGAACACGTCAGAGCGACGAGGGAATCGCTCTTTGCCTTCAGTTCGTTTGCAACGGCAAACGCCTTCATCAAGTCGGTGGCAGGCAGTGTCAATGAGTCGCCCGCCTTCAATTCGGTGATGTTGCTCGACCCCACCTTGCACGGCGTCGAAGCAAGTGTGGCGAGATCACCGAGAGCGCTGCCCAAGTCGACCACCGGAACGAAGTCTCCGGCGCCGGTCGGTAACGCTGCACTTGCCTGAACGGAATTCATGACACCTGTCGCCGCCACTGACAACAACACACCGACCACGGAAACGAACCTTTTTGCGTGCATTTTTTCCTCTCTTGTCGAAAACTTACTTCGCAATCAGCATGAATTCGCGCCCCACGGTGCGACTTGGGTGAACGCGTTCGCTAGCGTTTGTCTCATGAGCAGCACCCCCCAGCCAGCCAAGCAAGTGGTTTCGGTGCCCACCGAGACACACGTTCCCGACATCGACATTCTCGCAAGTATCGGTTTCTCATGGCGCGAGTTGCGACGCGGAGCAGTCGCTGATCGCCTGCGTGACAAGTTGTTCGGTGAAGGTGACTCCGCCCTCGACCCGGGCCAGGTTGACACCCTCGATCTTCTCGTCGAGCGCGAAAACTGGCGCATGGGTGACCTCGCAGAGGCGCTGCGCGTCGATCCGTCGACGGCAACCCGCGCCATCCAGCGTCTCGAAAAGCTCGACCTCGCCCGACGCAGCGCCCTTCCGAGCGATGGTCGCGTCGTGACGGTCAGCGCGACCGCCGCAGGTCGCGAACGTCACGCCATCATCGGCGAACGTCGCCTCAAGGCCCTGAGCCAGATTCTCAGCCGGTTCTCGGCCGAGGAACTCGTCGTGCTCGCGGATCTTCTCGATCGTTTCGTGAAGTCGATCGACGACGTCGCCGTCACCTTCGAGCCCTGATCGCTAGAGTGAAGCCATGATCGCTGCGAATCCCTGGCACTGGTGGATCGGTGTCGTCCTCGCCATCGCATCCGGTGGGGCACTCATCGGAGTCATTGCCGGCTACGTGCAGAAGGTCAGCGCGACGCGCTACCCGGGGCGCCGCAAGCGCTAAATGACGCTCGGCATTCGCGAGACCGACTTCGTCCGCGACCTTCTTCTCCGCACCAACTTTCCCTCATCCGGCCCCGTCGCGTGTGCGGTGTCGGGTGGTCCCGATTCGATGGCACTGTTGGTTCTTGCCGCGACCGCCGGTTTGGCGCCGACCGCACACCATGTCGACCACGGCCTGCGACCCCGGTCGGCCGCCGAGGCAGACCTCGTCGCCGAAGTCTGCGATCGTTTCGGTGCGGATTTCGTCGCACATCGCGTCGCACTCGACGACGGACCCAACCTCGAGGCCCGCGCCCGGGCCGCACGTTTCGCCGCACTTCCATCTGGAGTACTCACCGGCCACACCGCCGATGATCAGGCCGAGACGGTTCTTCTCAACCTCATGCGCGGGGCGGGAATCGACGGCGTCGCCGGAATGCGTCGGTCCCCGCAAAAACCACTCCTCGCGCTGCGGCGTACCGAAACCCACGAGTTGTGTCGACGCTGCGGCATCACGGTCGCCGTCGACGAGTCGAACACCGATCCGCGATTCCGTCGCAACCGCGTGCGCCAGGAGCTCGTACCTCTTCTCGACCACATCGCACAGCGCGACGTATCGGCACTTCTTGCACGCGAGGCCGACCTCATCGCCGATGACGAGCAATTCCTCACCGACCTTGCCGCCGCGATCGATGTCTGTGATGCACGGGCACTTGCGAGCGCCCCGGTACCGCTTGCGCGGCGGGCGGTGCGGCGTTGGCTGACAGACCCCTATCCCCCTGATTCAGCAACGGTCGAACGCGTCCTTGACGTCGCGCGCGGGGTGCATCCCGGGTGTGACGTCGGTCGCGGGCGACGGGTCATTCGCAGCCGTCAACGTCTAGAGTTGAAGTAATGCCACCGAAACTGCGCGGCAAGTGGGCTCTCGGGATTCAACCCCGGAACTTCACTTGGATCATCAAGGACCGTCTGGCCATCTGCGAGCGGCCGGGTGGCTACGGCGTGAACCACCGTCGCGTGCGTCGGCAGGAAGAAATCATCTGGTTGCGCGAGAACAACTTCGCCAAGGTCGTGTCGATCATCGGCGCGCCCCACAATCTGCACAACTACGACGAACTGAACATGCCCTACATCCACCGTCCGTTGACGGGGGCCGACGACATCGACGCGTGGCTTCGTTCGTTCTACGTCGAACTGCACCAACTCTTGTCGGGTGACGCGAAGATTCTCGTACACGCCGAGGAAGTTGGCGACCGCATCGTCGGCATCATGGGCGGCTATATCCGCTGGAGCGGCCTGATCGACGACACCTCGGGCGCAATCACGATCACCGAACGCATTGCCGGCCGGCAACTCGATCCCTTTGCACGCGAACTGATCCTCCGCGTCCACGAACTACGGTGATCGAATCATGACCCAGAGAGTTCTCGTGACCGGCTGCGGCGGCGAACTCGGGTCGCTCTCAACAGCGATGCTCGAAGAAGAATCCTGGGTTGGTCAGATTCTCGGTGTCGATGCCGACCCTCCGCGACGGCGCCTCCGGCGCACTGACTTCCGTCGCATTGCGCTCAATCGCACCGCCGCGGTGTCGCAGATCATCCTCGATTTCGATCCCCATCTCATCGTGCACCTCGGCGTGTGGGAACCGAACGCCCGCCTCTCGCCCGATGAAGCCGAACGAACCACCTCCGACGTGGGCCGAGCCGTCTTCGATGCAGCCCATCAGGCACCGTCCCTCGAGGCCGTCATCGTTCGCTCCGGTCTCGAGGTCTACGGAACGCGTAGTCATGCGCCGTTGACGCCGACCGACACCACGACGCCGGCACCTGCTTCGCGTTTCGGACGCATGTTGCAGTTCCTCGAACGGCAGGCCGCCGACCTTCGCGCTGCACGCGGAGTGGCCGTTGCGAATCTACGTCTGGCATCGGTGCTCGGCGCGCACGTGCCCAGTCCACTCGGTCGGTTGTTGCGTCTGCCTGCCGTGCCCTTTCTCCTGCCCTCGGATCCGCCCTTCACGGTGATCGAAGACCACGATGCCGCGCTCGCGTTCCGTCTCGCCGCAAGCCACCGGTTCGACGGCGCCATCAATGTCGCCGCCGACGGCACAACGACGGCGCGCCGCGCCGCCCTGCAGGGTCGACGAATCCCCGTTCCCGTTGTCGGTCCAGGCTGGTGGGCAACCGAAAAGATCGCCAACCTGGCGGGTGCGCCCGTTCCCGACCACGTCATCGAAATGTTGCGCCACGGCCGACTCGCCCACGCAAGCGACAACGCACACCACATCGGGTTTGCGCCACGTCACTCCACTCACGAAGTGATCGAACGACTCTACGAATGGCCGAGCGTGGTGCGCGTTCCGGCCACGATGCAGGTGGCCTGATGTCGTACGCAAAAATGCGCGACGGTGTGCGTATTCACTACCAGGCAGCAGGTCGTCCGGGTGCGCCGCCGGTGCTGATGATCCAGGGACTCGGAGCAGATCTACACGGGTGGGACATGCAGCGTTTTGCGCTCGCACCGCTGTACCGCGTCATTGCCCCCGACAACCGCGGTGTTGGTCGCTCCGATCGTCCCGATGTTCCGTTCTCGCTTGAAGACATGGCCGACGATGCGATGCAGGTGCTCGATGCAGAGGGTGTCGACGCTGCGCACGTCGTCGGCGCCTCCATGGGTGGAGCGATCGCACAGATCATCGCGGTCAAGTATCCGCACCGCACACGGTCGCTCACCCTTGCATGCACATCGGGCACGAATCCCGAGTGGCGCCGCGAACTGCTCGGCAAATGGTCGCATCTCGCCACGACGAAGGGCATGAGTGCACTCGGCCGCGAGGCCGCTCGCTGGGTCATCGGCCCGCGCTCGTTGCGTCGCCTGTGGCCGGCATTCGGCTGGCTCGGTCCGTTCGCCCTCGGTCGACCCGGCACCGATTTCCAGGCGCAGGTCAACGCGATTCTTTCGAGTACCGAACAACTCGAATACCTGAACGAAGCCGTCACGTCGATTCGCGTACCGACACTTGTCATCGTCGGAAACCAAGACATCCTCACGCCCCGCGGCGACAGCGAATTGCTTGCCGAGAAGATCCCGACCGCCGAGCTGGTAGTCATCTCCGGTGCAGCACACGGTTTCATGGTCGAACACGCGTCGACGTTCAACAAAGAGTTGATCGGTTTTCTCCGCCGCGCAGAGAAGGCATACCGGCGCAGTTTCGCCGCGTGATGAACATCACCGTCGTTGGAGCGGGCCTTTCGGGACTGATTGCAGCACGCGAACTCGCAACACAGGGGCACTCCGTCGTCGTCGTCGACAAGGGTCGGGGTGTGGGTGGACGACTCGCCACGCGGCGGATCGGCGACGCGGTCTTCGACCACGGGGCACAGTTCTTCACGGTGCGTGACCCTCGCTTCCAGGCAATCGTCGACGGATGGGTAGCCGCCGGCGTGGTGCGCGTCTGGTGCCATGGCTTCGGCGTCGAACAGGACGGCTTTCCCCGCTACGTCGGTACCGCCGGGATGACCTCCATTGCGAAACACCTTGCGGCTGGCCTCAACGTGCGGACATCGTCCCTCGTTTTTTCGGTTCTCCCTTCCGCAAACGGCAGATGGAAGATCACCCTCGACACCGGGGAAGCATTCGACTCCGACGCTGTGATTCTCACTGCTCCGATTCCACAGAGTTTCGGCTTTGCCTTTACCGGCGGCGTCGAGTTCCCCGAGGAACTACGCACGATCGACTACGACCGAACTCTCGGCCTGCTCGTCGCACTCGACGGTCCCTCCGCAATTCCTGCGCCCGGCGCCTTGCAGAACCCCGACGACGTGTTCTCGTTCATTGGTGACAACCAAGCGAAAGGTATCTCTCCGGTTCCCGCGGTGACGTTCCATGCGAACCCGCAATGGAGCGCGAACCACTGGGACACGCCGCACGACGAAGCCGAGCGACTGCTCCGTGAGGCAGCAGGTCGTTACCTCGGAGGGTCGGCGATCATCGCATCGAACTTCAAGCGGTGGCGCTTTGCCACACCGCAGCGCAACTGGCCAGATCGAGTCTGGACGAACGATGCAGGCAACATGATCGTTGCAGGTGACGCATTCGCGGGACCGCGTGTCGAGGGAGCAACGCTCAGCGGCCTCGCTGCAGCGGCTGCAGTGTTGTCAGCGAACGACTGACGACAACAAAGCGTCAGTGGCACCACGCAACGCCGCAGTAGCGGGGGTTTGCGGCAAGGCATCGCATGCGGCCTCGGCATGTGCCACGAACTCACGTGCCGTCACGATGGCTTTTTGCACGCCGTCACCCGAGCGAACGATTTCGAGTGCGCGCTGCTGCTTGCGGCGACGCAACGGACGTCCGAGCATCGCGCGCAACTCATCGGCAGCGGCACCACCCGAAGCAAGGGTGTGCATGACGGGCAGTGTGTAGACGCCTTCGACCATGTCGTGACCAGCAGGCTTACCCAGCTCGGCATCGGTGGCCGTCACGTCGAGGATGTCATCGACGATTTGAAAGACCATTCCGTAGGCCGTGCCGTACGCGGTGAGATGGTCGATCATCGAGCGGTCGAGACCCGCAACGATGCCTCCGATGCGGGCGGCAGTGCTGTACAACGACGCTGTCTTGCCCTCGATGCTCGAAAGATACGAATCGAGCGGGCGATCCGGCTTGTAGGTGAAGCGCAATTCTTCGATTTGGCCCTCACAAAGCTGGCCGATCGTGCGCGCAAGCAGACCTGCAACTTCCGTTCCGAGCGAAGCAGCGATTTCCGATGCGCGGGCCAGCAGGAAGTCGCCCGCGAGGATCGCCTGGAGATTTCCCCACTTCGCATTCACCGTTTCGACACCGCGTCTTGTTTCCGAATCGTCCATGACGTCGTCGTGATACAGCGAGCCGAGATGCACCAACTCGCAAGCAATTCCACCCTGGATCGCGTTGTCGGATGCCGAACCAGGCGCAGCGTCGGTGACAAGGCTTGCGACAATCGTCATAACCGGACGCAGACGCTTGCCGCCGGCAGAAATCAAATGCGAGGCGATTTCCGTCAAATAATCGTCGGAAGTTCGCACCGCGGCGAGCATTGCCTCTTCGACCCGTCGTCGGTCGGCGGCCATCGCGGGCAGATCGAGAAGCGGAGAGACGACGGGCACGCCAGCAGGTTACGACCTGCAGTGCAGTGTCCCCCAACGCTGCCGATACACTCTTTTCCAGTTGTTTATTGCCGGAGACGGCAGTGGCGAAGGGCGGTCAAATTGTTCGAACGCTTTACCGACAGGGCTCGGCGCGTGGTTGTGCTTGCGCAGGAAGAGGCGCGGCTCCTCAACCACTCCTACATCGGCACCGAGCACATCCTCCTTGGACTCATCCATGAAGGAGAAGGTGTCGCCGCCAAGGCGTTGGAATCGCTCAGCATCTCCCTCGAGGCCGTGCGCGCCCAGGTCGAGGACATCATTGGTCAGGGCGGGTCGTCTCCTTCCGGTCACATTCCTTTCACGCCCCGTGCGAAGAAGGTTCTCGAGCTTTCGCTGCGCGAAGCGCTGCAGCTCGGTCACAACTACATCGGCACCGAACACATTCTTCTCGGTCTCATCCGCGAGGGCGAGGGGGTCGCTGCTCAGGTGTTGGTGAAACTCGGAGCCGACCTCGGTCGGGTCCGTCAGCAGGTCATCCAGTTGCTGAGCGGCTACCAGGGTCCCGCGGGCGGCAAGACCGAAGGTCAGACATCGGGCGGAACTTCTTCGTCGGGCAAGGAAGAGCAGGGCGACAAGGGCGGAAGCCAGATCCTCGATCAGTTCGGTCGCAACCTCACGCAGGCCGCGAAGGAGAAGAAACTCGACCCCGTCATCGGTCGTCATCGTGAGATGGAACGCGTGATGCAGATTCTGTCGCGCCGCACGAAGAACAACCCCGTCCTCATCGGTGAACCAGGCGTTGGCAAAACTGCCATCGTCGAGGGTCTCGCACAAAAGATCGTCAGCAACGACATTCCCGAGACGCTGAAGAACAAGCAGCTCTACACACTCGACCTCGGTGCACTCGTCGCCGGCAGCCGTTACCGCGGTGACTTCGAAGAGCGCCTGAAGAAGGTGCTGAAGGAAATCAAGACGCGCGGCGACATCATTCTCTTCATCGACGAAATCCACACCCTCGTCGGCGCTGGCGCCGCCGAAGGTGCGATCGATGCCGCATCGATTCTCAAGCCGATGCTCGCCCGCGGTGAATTGCAGACCATCGGAGCGACGACGCTCGATGAGTACCGTAAGCACCTCGAGAAAGACGCCGCTCTCGAGCGTCGCTTCCAGCCGGTCAAGGTCGACGAGCCGACACTCGCGCACACGATCGAAATCCTGAAGGGCATCCGCGACAAGTACGAGTCGCACCACCGCGTCACGATCACCGACCAGGCACTTGTTGCCGCCGCAAACCTTGCCGATCGCTACATCAGCGATCGTCACCTTCCCGACAAGGCCATCGACCTCATCGACGAGGCCGGCAGCCGCCTGCGTATCAAGCGTATGCAGACACCGCCCGACCTGAAGGACCTCGAAAACCGCATCTCCGAGGTACAGGACGCAAAGAAGAAGGCCGTCGAGGAACAGCGTTTCGAAGAGGCCGGCCGCCTGCGTGACCAAGAACGGTCACTGCACGAAGAGCGCGCCCACAACGAAGCCTAAGTCAAGGCGTCCGGTGTCGATCTCTTCGATGAAGTCAACGAAGAAGCCA